>NZ_BAAALD010000010.1:67580-93791 GCF_039528095.1 Kitasatospora arboriphila | reverse complement strand
GGCCGCCCCCCCCGGGGAGGCGGCGCCGGCCTGCACGTTGGCCGTGCTGCGGACGGCGCCGCCGGCCACCGGCAGGCCGCCGAACAGGCCGGAGACCATGTTCGCCAGGCCCTGGCCGCGCAGCTCGCGGTCCAGGTCGCTGGTGGTGTGCGTCATCCGGTCGACCGCGACCGAGGAGAGCAGCGACTCCACACCGGCGACGGCGGTGACCGTCAGGACCACGGTGAGCAGGTCCGGCCAGTGCTCGGCGAGCAGCCGGCCGCTCGGGGCCGCGGCGAGTGCATGGTGCTGCCAGCCGGGCAGTTCGACCCGGGCGAGGTGCAGGCCGAGGGTGAGGGAGAGGGTCGTGCCCGCGGCGACGGCGACGAGGGCGGCCGGCAGCCGGGCGAGCCGTGTGCCGATCCGGCCGGCGGCACCGGGCAGGCGGCCGAGGCGGGGCCAGCAGAAGAGCACGGCGACGGCGAGCGCGCCGACCGCCAGGGCCGGCAGGTGGGGCCCGGCCAACTGACCGGGGAGCGCGCGGAGGTTGGCGAGGGCGGAGCTCTGCGGCGATCCGCCAAGCACGACGTGGAGCTGGGCGATGGCGATGGCGAGGCCCACGCCCGTCAGCATCCCGTGCACGATCGCCGGGGAGACGGCGAGCGCCGCGCGGGCCACGCGCAGCGAGCCGAGCAGGAGCTGGAGCAGGCCGGCCGCGACGGTCACCGCGCAGGCGATCCGCCAGCCGTACTGGGCGACCACGCCTGCGGTGATCACGGTCAGGGCCGCCGAGGGGCCGCTGACCTGGAGGGGAGTGCCGCCGAGCAGACCGGCCACCAGGCCGCCGGCGGCGGCGGCGACCAGGCCTGCCGTCAGCGGCGCGCCGGTGGCGAGGGCGATGCCGAGGGAGAAGGGCACCGCGATGAGGAAGACCGCCAGCGAGGCCGGCAGGTCGTGGAGGAGTGCGGAGCGGCCTCGGCCGCCCGCCCGCCCGGGGCGGGGAGCCGACCCGGACGACCGGCCGCCGGACGGCGGCGCGTGGTCGGTGGTGTCCGAGGCGATGGGTGCGGAGGAGATGTCGAGGGTCATGGTGTCCCGTCTTCCGGGGGAACGTACGCAGTCAGGTCCGGTGGTGGTGCTGTCAGCGGATCGGCTGTCGTGGATCGCGACGGTGTGGCGGGATGGTGTGGGCGCGGCGGCTGTCCGCGGGGCCCAAGGACCATCAGTCCGGTCTGCCAAGATTCGGTAAACCGAGAGTAATGAGATCTTTGCACGGCGTGAATACGAACGACAGGCCGGAGCGTTGGATTCACCTTTATGAGTGGAGGCCGGTCGGCTCGGGAACCCGACAGCCGGAAGGGTCGGCGAACGCCCAGCTCAGGGGGTGTTCGCCGACCCTTCCGGCGGTGCTGCCGCAGTGCCTCGTCCGGCGGCGGCGGGTGGGGGATCAGGCCCGGGCCGCGCCCAGCCCGGCCGTGCCGCGGTCCGCGGTGGCGCCGTCGAGTCCGAGCACGAACTCCGGGTCGACCTGCTCGGCGAGGTCCCGGCCCACCTTGGCGTTGCCCCAGCTCTCGGCGTTGCGCAGGTGGAAGTGGACCGCTTGGGCGGTGTACTTCCGCGGGTCCCGCAGCCCGAACGCGGCGTCCGCGGCGGCCTTCAGCTCCTCCAGGGTGCTGCGGTTGGCCGGCTCGAGCAGGCTCAGGGCGGGCTCGGCGCCCTGCTCCAGCCGCCGTACCCAGTCGGACTGTCCGAAGGTCGTCAGCAGGTCGTCGCCCACCTCCCGGCGCAGGAAGGCCAGGTCGTCCGGCCTCTGCACCTTGTTGCCGACGACCCGGAGGGTGACGCCGAAGTCGCGCGCGTACTCCTTGTACTGGCGGTAGACGGAGATGCCCTTCCGGGTCGGTTCGGCGACCAGGAAGGTGAGGTCGAAGCGGGTGAACAGGCCTGAGGCGAAGGAGTCCGATCCGGCGGTCATGTCGGTGACCACGTACTCGTCCTGGCCGTCGATCAGGTGGTTGAGCAGCAGCTCCACCGCGCCGACCTTGGAGTGGTAGCACGCGACGCCCAGGTCCTCCTCGGTGAAGGCGCCGGTGGCCAGCAGCCGGACGGACCCCTCGTCGAGCGCGATCGGACGGGCGCACGCGGCGTACACCGGGTTCTCCTCGACGATCCGCAGAAGTCGCGAACCCCGGCCGGGCGGAGTGGTCTTGATCATCTCCTCCGCGGACCCGATGAGCGGGTTGTCACCGCGCAGGTACTCCTTGATCTCCGGCAGGCGGGCGCCCAGCGAGGGGAGTCCGGCGGCCTGGTCGTCCGTCAGCCCGAGTGCCGGGCCCAGGTGTTGGTTGATGTCGGCGTCGACGGCGATCACCGGACGGCCGGCGGCGGCCAGGTGGCGGATGAACAGCGCGGACAGCGTCGTCTTGCCGCTGCCGCCCTTGCCGACGAACGCGATCTTCATCTGGGGCTCCGGCTCTCGCTGCGGCGACCGGCGCCGCCGAAGGGATGTTGGAAATCGTTATCGTCACCGATAGCGGTCATGCTAGCGGTGGTTTGGTACGCCGCGCGGGTGGGAATGCAGGATTGCCTCGATCGGGTGATGCCGGGGTTGCTGTGCGGGGGGTGGGGGGTGGTTCATTACCCTCGGGTACGTGAGCACTGGAACTGATCCCCTCGCCTCGCTGGCCGAGCTGCCCGGGGTGCCCGAGGCCGTCGCCGAGGTGCGCAAGGCCGTCGACCGGCTCTACGGCCACCGCGTGATGCGCCGCCGAGCCGGTGAGGTGACGTCGGAGGCGGCCATCCGCGGCGCCCGGGCGTCGGCCGCCCTCGACGGTGCCGACTGGCCGCTGGAGGAGATCCGGCGGCGCACCGACTTCGGCGGCGACGCCGAGGCCCGCACGGTGGGCGGTGCGCTGCGGATCTCGGCCGAGGCCGGGCAGCTGCTGGGCGTGTGGCGGCACTCGCCGCTGCAGGTGCTGGCCCGGCTGCACCTGCTCGCGGTCGGCGACGCCGACCCGTCCGCCGGCCGTCCGCGGCGCGCGGGCGAGCAGGCGGGGCCGCTCTTCCCGGTCGAGCTGGCGGCCGCCGAGGGGTTCGACAAGCCGGTCGAGGGCGTGGAACTCCCGCCCGCGCCGGGCGCGGAGGAGGTCGCGGCGCGCCTCGACCAGCTGTCACACCTCCTGGCGTCCCGCGCCGAGGGCGCCGCGAACGGTGCGCCCGCCCTGGTGACGGCCGCGGTGGTGCACGGCGAACTGCTCGCGCTGCGCCCCTTCGCCTCCCACAACGGGGTCATCGCACGTGCCGCACAGCGCATCGTCCTGATCGCCGAGGGCCTCGACCCGAAGGCCATCTGCCCGGCCGAGGTCGGCCTCGCCGAGCTCGGCACCGCCTCCTACCGGGACGCCCTGGCGGGATACCTCAGCGGCACCGGCGACGGCATGGCGCGGTGGATCCGGCACTGCGGGGAGGCGCTCCGGCTCGGTGTCCGGGAGAGCACCGCGGTCTGCGAGGCGATGCAGCGCGGGATGGTCTGACCGTCCGACCATGTGACCGGCCGACGGCTCGGGGCGTCGGCCGGGTCGCTCGAACGGTCCGTGACATGCGGATGCGGCGGCACCTGGTCCTGCTCGGTGCCGCCGCTGGCACAGGGGCCGGGGTACCAAGCATGCACCGGAAGTGCCCATCAGGTGGGGATCTGGCCCGTTCACCTGGTGCGGCGGCCCGTCAGCGGGTCGGCTGCATGTGGGTGCCCAGCTGGCTGTGCGCGGTCCGTGGGCCTGAACTGCGTTGTCGGAACGACCCCTTAGGGTCCTGACCGGGTCTCGCGGGCCGTAAGTCCTTTCTATCGCGGATCGCCCCAAAGCGGAACCCGAAACAAGAACTTTTTCCCGTTTGTCCGATATGGCAATCGGCCTGGTCGGACGGGTCAGGCCGCCGGTCGGCGCCGCCGTGCGGAGTACCAGAGCAGGCCCGCCGTGAGGGCTGCCGCGCCGACCGCGACGGCCAGCAGCACGGACCGGCTCGGAGCGCTGAACTCCGGCAGCCTGCTGCGGAGTTCGACCGGGCGGTTGAACACCAGCACCGGCCACTCGCGGGCCGTCGCCTCCTTGCGCAGCGCCCGGTCCGGGTTGACCGCGGACGGGTGGCCGACCGCCTCCAGCAGCGGGAGGTCGGTGGACGAGTCGCTGTAGGCGTAGGACTCGGCGAGGTCGTAGCCCTGCTCGGCGGCGAGCTCGCGGATGGCCGCCGCCTTGTTCTCGGCGTACGCGTAGTACTCGATCTCGCCGGTGTAGCAACCGTCCTCGACCTTGAGGCGGGTGGCGATGGCGTGGTCGGCGCCGAGCAGCCGGCCGATCGGCTCGACGACCTCCGAGCCGGAGCTGCTGACGATCACCACGTCGCGCCCGGCCGCATGGTGCTGCTCGATCAGCGAGGCGGCCTCCTCGTAGATGATCGGGTCGATCAGCTCGTGCAGGGTCTCCGCGACGATCTCGCGGACCTGCTGGACGTTCCAGCCGCGGGTCAGCGCCGACAGGTACTGCCGCATCTTCTCCATCTGGTCGTGGTCCGCGCCGCCGACCAGGAAGACGAACTGGGCGTACGCGCTCTTGAGCACGGCCCGACGGTTGATCAGGCCGCCCTGGTAGAAGGGCCGGCTGAACGCGAGCGCGCTCGACTTGGCGATGATCGTCTTGTCCAGGTCGAAGAACGCGGCCGTCCGCGGGGTTCCGTGGGGCGGGCTCGGAGCGGCCGGCCGGGCCGCGGCGTCCACCTCGTCCGCCTTGTCCGTCGCGTCCGCTTCGCCGTCGGGCCCGTCCGGGCGGCCGGTGTCGGCGACCGGTCCCCCTTCGCCGCCCTCGGATGCACCCTCGGCTGCGCCGTCGGCCGGTGCGGCGTCGGCGGCCGGCGTCTCCGCCCGGTCGGGGGTGGTCGGCGGGGGCGCGTCGGGGGTGGTTGCGCGCCCCGAGTCGGGACCGTTGTCGACGGTGTCGGCGTTCTCGGTGGTGTCCACGGGACCGAGGATAGAGGGCGTGCCGAAACCCCCCGCCATTCGGCGTACTCGGTGGCGCGCGGGTTTGTGTTTCTGGCCGCTCGGGTACACCATGGAAGTCACGGATCGTTCGCGACCGTGCTAACCCGGTCCGGCTCCTCCCCCCCGAGTCGGGCCGTGGATAGACGACCCCCGCTCTCCCCCCCGGCGGGGGTCGTCGCATGTCCGGGCCCGTTTCGCAGGGTAGTTGACACTCCCGGTGTCCACCCGGAACGGATCGGTGACCGCCCGGCCCGTTCGGCGCACGTCCACCATCGCCACGCCGCCCGTGTCACTGTCGGTAACTGATTCATCGGGAATCGCAGGGCGCACAGAAGGCGCGTTCTCATGCCTCTCGCGTCAATTCTGCGATGCATTGCCCCCCGGGCGAGTGAAGCGAGTTATCCACAGCCCCGAGTTGTCCACAGCGAATGCCGTGAGCGGATCCGAGGGCCGTCTGCTCCGCCACGGTGGTGCCCGGGCCGCCGCCGCACCCACCCGATCACCGGGCGGGCAGGCAGCCCCGCACCGGCCGCCGCACGTGCTCCACGCGCGCCGACCGGCCCGGACCACTCGGACACCGCCCGGCAGCACCGGGCGCCGCCCCTGGGGGAGACGCCATGTCGACACCCACCACCGATTCCCGCCCGGCGGACCGCCCCGCGCACGCCGGCCCGCTGATCATCACCGCGGACGACGCCCTCGCCGACCACCTCGCCCGGATCTGCGCCGCGGCCGGTGCCGAACCGCAGCTGGCCCACGCGGAACCGCCGCGCGCGCTCTGGGAGGACGCGCCGCTCGTGCTCGTCGGCGACGACCTCGCCGAGTCGTGCTCCGGGCTGCCCCGGCGAGCCGGCGTGCTGCTGCTCGGGCTCGACCTCGACGACGGCAGCGTGTGGGTGCGGGCCGTGCGCCTCGGCGCCGAGCACGTGCTCTTCCTGCCCGACGCGCAGGCGTGGCTGCTCGATCGGATCGCCGACGCGGCGGAGGGCGTCGGCCCGCCCGCGCTCACCGTCGGCGTGCTCGGCGGCCGCGGCGGTGCCGGCGCCTCCACCCTGGCCTGCGCGCTCGCCGTGACCGCGGCCCGCAGCGGCCACCGCACCATGCTGGTCGACGCAGACCCGCTCGGCGGAGGGCTCGACGTGCTGCTCGGCGGCGAGACCGCCGAAGGGCTCCGCTGGCCCGATCTCGCCAGCTCCCGCGGGCGGATCGGCGGGGCCGAACTCACCGACGCGCTGCCGGAACTGCAGGGCCTCAGGGCTCTCTCCTGGGACCGCAGCGACTGCCTGGCCATCCCGCCCGAGGCGATGCGCAGCGTGCTCGCCGCGGCACGGCGCCGCGGCGGCCTGGTGGTGGTCGACCTGCCCCGCCACCTCGACCCCGCCGCCGCCCGGGCGCTGGAGCAGATCGACACCGCCCTGCTCGTGGTGCCCGCCGAACTACGCGCCCTGGCCGCCGCGGACCGCGTGGCCGCGGCCGCCCGGATGCGGCTCACCGACCTGCGTGCGGTGGTGCGCGTGCCCGGCCCGGTCGGCCTCCCCACCGCCGAGATCGCCCGCAACCTGGGGCTCGCCTTCGCCGGCGAGCTCCCGCCGGAGCCCGGGCTCGGCCTCGACGTCGAACGCGGAATGCCGCCCGGTCTGCGGGAACGCGGCCCGCTCGCCCGTTTCTGCAGCGGCTTCCTGAGCGAGGTCATGCCGCCGGTGGCCGCCGCGGGCGGTGCGTCATGACCGATCGTCTTCCGCGTCGGCGGCTGTCCGGCGGCCCCTGGGCCCAACCCGCGCAGCACCGCCGACGCCTCGGTACCGCCCTTCGGCTCGGCGGCGGTGGCTCACTGCGGACGGCCGCGGCCCTCCGCCCCGACGGACACCGCCCCGGGCCCGCCGCAGCGGTCGGCCAGCGGACCCAGGACGACACCGCGCACGGCCGCGGAGCCCTGCTCGACGCCGTCCGCCTCCACCTGGCCGAGACCGGCGCCCTGCCCACCACCGGGTCCGTCGCCGCCGCACTGCGTGCCAACCTGCCGACCCTGGGCGGCGACGACGTGCTCGACACCGTGCGCGCGATCCAGGCCGAACTGGTCGGGGCCGGTCCGCTCCACGAGCTCCTCGACCGCCCCGAGGTGACGGACGTGCTCGTCAACGGGCCTGACGACGTGTGGATCGACTGCGGCCGCGGTCTGCAACGGGCACCCGAGGTGCGCTTCCCGGACCGCGAGGCCGTCCGGCGGCTCGCCCACCGGCTGGCAACCGCGGCGGGCCGCCGACTCGACGACGCCATGCCCTGGGTCGACGCCCGCCTCCCCGACGGCACGCGGCTGCACGCCGTACTGCCGCCCATCGCCGCCGGCGGCTGTACCCACATCTCCCTGCGGATCTGCCGGGCGCGCCCGTTCACCCTGGACGAACTCGTCGCCGGCGGCACGCTCACCGGGCCCGGGGCCGACCTGCTCCGCGGTGTGCTCCGTGCCCGGTTGTCGCTGCTCATCAGCGGTGGCACCGGCTCCGGCAAGACGACACTGCTGGCCGCCCTGCTCGGACTCGTCGGACCGGACGAGCGGATCGTCGTCGTCGAGGACTCGGCTGAGCTCCGCCCCGACCACGCCCACGTGGTGCGTCTGCAGAGCCGCCCGCCGAATCAGGAAGGACTGGGCGAGCTCACCCTCCGCGACCTCGTCCGGCAGGCCCTGCGGATGCGCCCCGACCGACTGGTCGTCGGTGAGGTCCGCGGCGCCGAGGTCGTCGACCTGCTCGCCGCACTCAACACCGGACACGACGGGGGGTTCGGCACCGTCCACGCCAACGCGGCCGCCGATGTGCCGGCCCGCCTCGAAGCGCTCGGATCGCTCGCCGGGCTCGACCGGCTCTCGCTGCACAGCCAGCTCCGGGCCGCCGTCGACCTGGTCGTCCACCTCGTCCGGGATCCGGCCACCGGGCAGCGGCGGATCGCCGAACTCCACACCGTGGAGGGCGATGCCCGCGGCCTGACCGCCACCCGACCCGCCCTGCTCTTCCGGTCCGACGGCCGGTGCGCGACCGGGCCGGGCTGGGCCGCACTGCAGCACGCCTGCGCCGAGCGCGGCGTCGCCCTCGCGGGGAGGCCGGAATGACGCTCCGCCAACTGGAGGCCCTGTGGGGCCTGGCGCTCTGCGGGACGGCCGGGCTGGCGTGGTGGCTGCTCGAATCGGCCGTCGCCGGGCCGAAGCGCGACCGGGCGGCATCCGGTGAGCGGAGGCGGCCGTGAGCGGGCCGTCGAGAGGGACGACAGCCTTCGCCGGCCCGCCGGCCGCGCATCCGGGCGGCACACTGCGGCACCGGGCCGGCCCCAGGCGTGCCCACCGACTGCTCGGCACCACGGACGGGCACCCTTCCGGGCGCAGCGGAGCGGCCCTGCACGCAGTCACCCGGCGCATGACGGCGGCCGGACAACGGCCGCGGTGGCTGATCCCCGAACTGGTCCTGCTGCCGATCGGGATCGCGGCAGGCCACGCCACCCGGTCCCCGGTCCCGTTCCTCGCCGCGGCCGTCGGGATCCTGCCCCTGCGGCGACTGCGCGCCCGGCGCCGGACGGCCGAGGAGGCACGCCGTCGCGCGGCGGCCGTGATCGAGCTGTGCACCGCCCTGGTCGGCGAGCTCCGCAGCGGCGCCACCGCCGAGTACGCCCTGCAGACCGTCATCGGCCGCGGGGCCGCACTCCGGTACGGCCTCGGCGCCGAACCGTCCGCCCGGCTCGCGGCGGCCCGCTACGGAGCCGACGTTCCCGCCGCCCTCCGCCTGGTCGCCGAACTGCCGGGAGGCCGCGGCGCCGCAGCCGTGGCCGCCTGCTGGCAGGTGAGCGCCGACAGCGGTACAGGTCTGCTGGCCGGCCTGGACCAGCTCGGCGATGCCCTGCGGTCCGAACGCGCCCTCGCGGAGGAGGTGGCCGGTGAACTGGCCGGTTCCCGGGCGACGGTCGCGCTGCTGGCCGCGCTTCCCGTGTTCGCCCTCCTGCTCGGCACGGCCCTCGGTGCCCACCCGTTGTCGACACTGCTGCACACGCCGGCAGGGCTGGCCTGCCTCGCCGTCGGCGCCGTGCTGGAGACCACGGGACTGCTCTGGACGGCCAGGATCGTCAGGGCCGCCGAGGACGGTCCCCCGGCCGACCCGGACCGGGCAGCGGACGAGGACTGTGGGCGGCGTGCGGCGCGGTCTCCCTGCGGACTCACCCGCCGACGCGCGGACCACCGGGAACCTCCGAGGCGGCCGCACCCCGGCACCTCGGGGGAGGCGGTGGCCGGGTGACCGCCCTCACCGCGCTGACCGCCGCACTGTCAGCCGCCCTCGCGGTGCCGGCACTCCTGCCCGGTCCGGCACGGCGGCGCGACCTCCGACGGCGCCTGCGGCGCTGTCTGTCCGACCATCGTGGACGCCCTCGCCCCGGCGACCGCCGCCGCTCCCGCCGAACACGGAGGCCGCCGCGCAGGCTGCCGGGCCGCGCCTGGTGCTTGCCGCTGGCCGTCGGCCTCGGTACGGCCGCCGCCGTGGGCGGAGCGGTGGGTCTCGTGGCCGGGGCCGGGGCGGCCGCGGCCGCCTACCGCTGGCTGCCCCGGCCCGTACCGGCAGCCGCGCGGCGGGCAGTGGCCGAGGAGGAGCGCCTGCTGCGCCAGTTGCCGCTCACCGCGGAGCTGCTGGCCGCCTGCCTCGGCTCGGCCTCCTCGCCCGGCCCGGCGGCCGCTGCCGTGGCGGCCGGCCTGGATTCCCCGATGCGTGACCGGCTGGCGGCGACTGCCGCACAACTCGCGCTGGGAGCGCCGCCGGAGGTCTGCTGGGAGCAACTCGGGGCAACCAGCCCGGCCCTGGCGCCGCTGGCCCGTTGCATGGTCAGGACCAGCCGCAGCGGCACGCCGCCGGCTGCCGCGCTGAGCGGCCTCGCCCAGGCACAGCGGGCCGCCGCAGCCCGGGCCGCCCACGCCAGGGTCCGACGCGCAGGCGTGCTCGCCACGGCTCCGCTCGGGCTCTGCTTCCTCCCCGCCTTCGTCCTGATCGGCATCGCGCCGGTCGTCATGGGCCTCGCCGCCCTCTTCGCGCAGCGGATCTGACGCTACGCCCGCCAAAGGCGCCGTCCCGTCCCACCCGCCCCGACTCGAACCGAGCCCTCCCAGAAGGAGTCTGCGATGTACCAGCCCACCGTCCGTCTGACCGACCTCCCGTCCCCGACGGCCGACGCCACCGAGGCAGCCCTCGACCCGGCGGCCGCGGCGCCCCTCGTCCCGACCTCCGTGGCTCCGCCGCCCGGCTCTCGGAACCGTCGAGCCCCCGGGCTCCGCAGACAGCTCGAACTCCGCCGCCCGCTCGGGCTGCGCCGCATCGCCGTTGCCCGTGCGCGCCTCGCACGGCGTCTCGCCCGGCGCATCCGCCGTGCCGTGGTCGGCCCGCCGGACGCCGGTATGACCACGGCGGAGTACGCGATCGGCACGGTGGCGGCATGTGCCTTCGCCGCGATCCTCTACCGCGTGGTGACGAGCGGGACGGTCTCCGGGGCGCTCGGGGAACTGCTCGACAGGGCCCTCCATGCGGTCTGACCGCCGTCGGCGCGACCCGTCGCATCCGGGTCGACGGGGCCGGGCCGCGGCGGCCCGCAGCAGCAGGCCGCGCGACGCCGGGACGGCCACCGCCGAGACCGCGGTGGCGATGCCGGCCATGGTGCTGCTCATGGCCACGCTGATCTGGGGCCTCATCGCCGCCGCAGGCCAGATCCGCTGCGTCGACGCCGCCCGGATCGCGGCGCGGGCGGCTGCACGAGGGGACTCCGACGCGGCAGCGGCCGCCCGCGCGGCTGCTCCGCCCGGTGCGTCCGTCGAGATCGCCCGGGACGACGACACCGTGCGGGTCACCGTCGAGGCGCCCTTCCCCGCCCCCGGCCGGATCGGTGCGGCGTTGTCGGTCCGGCTGGGAGCCTCCGCGGTCGCCGCCCGCGAGGACGTGCCGAGCGGGGCGGAGGGCGGCACGCCATGGCCGTCCTGAGAAGGCGATCCGCCGCGTCCGGCCGTCCGTACGACCTGTCGTCCGAGCCGTCCCCCGGGGTGTCCCCCGATGCGGGCTCGGCCACCGTCTGGCTGCTCGCGCTGGGCATGCTCGGCTGCGCCGTGTTCGCCGTCGTGCTCGCGGTGGGAGCCACGGTGGCGGCCCGCCACCGTGCGGAGTCCGCCGCCGACCTGGCGGCGTTGGCAGCTGCCGAGCGCCTGCTGATCGACCCCGACGGGGGTTGCAGCCGCGCTGCCCGGATCACGGCGGCCCACGGCGCCTCCCTGGTGTCCTGCGCCCCCGAGCCGGAGGAGGACGCCGTCGAGGTGGTCGTGGAGGTGGCGGCGGGTCACCTCGGTCTCCCGGTCGGCCCTGCCCGGGCGCGGGCCCGGGCAGGCCCGGTCTGGGCCCCGGCCAGTGGCGGAGACACCTCCACCTCCACCTCTGCCGATGGACCCGAAGGACCCGGCGGAGCCGACGGGGCGGCCGGGGCGAGCAGGGCGGAACGGCCCGCTGCCGTCCGGGCGCGGCGACCCACCCGGATCGACCGGTGGCAGCCGGCCCTACCGCGGTATCGCCCCGTCCGAGCCGCCCCCGACGGTCGGCGCCCCCGCGAGCAGCACGTCCAGCAGCCGGACGGCGGCCGCCTTGTCCAGCGGGTCGTTCCCGTTGCCGCACTTGGGGGACTGCACGCAGGACGGACAGCCGCGCTCGCACTCGCAGGCGGCGATGGCGTCGCGGGTGGCCGTGAGCCACTGCACGGCCCGGGTGTACCCGCGCTCGGCGAAGCCGGCTCCGCCGGAGTGGCCGTCGTAGACGAACACGGTGGGCAGGCCGGTGTCCGGGTGCAGCGGCACCGAGACGCCGCCGATGTCCCACCGGTCGCAGGTGGCGAACAGCGGCAGCAGGCCGATCGAGGCGTGCTCGGCGGCGTGCGCGGCACCCGGCAGCTGGTCGAACGGGATCTCGGCGTCGAAGAGCTGGTCCTCCGTCACCGACCACCACACCGCCCGCGTCCGCAATGTCCGCGGGGGCAGGTCGAGCTTGGTCTCGCCGAGGACCTCGCCGGTCGAGATGCACTTGCGGAGGAAGCCCACCACCTGATTGACCACTTCGACCGAACCGAAGCTCAGCCGGGCCTCGCCCCACTCCTCGGACCTGTCGGTCGACAGCACGGAGATCGACGTGATGTCGCGGGCCGCCGTGGTGTAGGGCGGATCGGCCGCCTCCACCAGGGCGACGGAGGTCTCCAGGTCGAGGTCCTGCACCAGGTAGGTGCGTCCCTGGTGCAGGTGGACGGCGCCGGTGTGCACGGTGGTGTGTGCGGCTGCCGCGTCGACGGTGCCGAGCACCCGCCCGGTGGGGGCCTCCACGATCTGGACGGGGTTGCCGCCGCTGCCGCGCAGGTCCACCCCGTCCGCCGCCCGCTCCCGCCGGGTCCAGTACCAGGAGCCGTCCGCGCGTCGGCGGAGCAGCCCCCGCCGCTCCAGCACGGGGAGCAGCGGGGCGGTGGACGGCCCGAAGAGGTCGAGGTCGGTATCGGTGATCGGCAGTTCGGCCGCCGCGGCACACAGGTGCGGAGCCAGGACGTGCGGGTTGTCCGGGTCGAGCACGGTCGCCTCCACCGGGTTGGCGAACAGCGCCTCCGGGTGGTGCACCAGATAGGTGTCGAGCGGGTCGTCACGGGCGATCAGCACCGCCAGCGCGCCCTGCGCCTCCCGGCCCGCCCGGCCGGCCTGCTGCCAGAGCGAGGCCCGGGTGCCCGGGTAGCCGGCCAGCAGGACGGCGTCCAGACCGGAGACGTCGACGCCGAGTTCCAGCGCGGAGGTGGAGGCGAGGCCGAGCAGGCGTCCGGAGTGCAGGTCGCGTTCCAGCGCTCGTCGTTCCTCGGCCAGATAGCCGCCCCGGTAGGCCGCGACCCGCCCGGCCAGGGGGTTGCCCAGCAGGTCCTGCGCTTGGAGGGCAACCAGCTCGGCGGCCCGGCGGGAGCGGACGAAGGCGACCGTCCGCGTCCCGGACTCCACCAGGTCCGTGAGCAGGTAGCCGGCCTCCGCGGTCGCCGTCCGGCGGACGGGCGCGCCCTGCTCGCCGACGTGCTCGGTCAGCGGCGGCTCCCAGAGCGCGAACACCAGCGGGCCGCGCGGCGACGCGTCCTCGGTCACGGCCACCGCGGGCAGCCCGGTCAGCCGCTCGGCCGTCACGGCCGGTTCCGCGGTGGTGGCGGAGGCGAGCAGGAACGTCGGGTGGGACCCGTACCGCGCGCAGAGCCGCCGCAGCCGCCGCAGCACCTGGGCGACGTGCGAACCGAAGACGCCGCGGTAGCTGTGGCACTCGTCGACCACCACGTACCGCAGCGCCTTGAGGAAGGAGGACCACCGTGCGTGCCCGGGCAGGATGCCGCGGTGCAGCATGTCCGGGTTGGTGAGCACGTACGAGGCGTACTGGCGCACCCACTCGCGCTCCTCGGGCGGGGTGTCCCCGTCGTACAGCGCGACCCGCACCCGTGGCGGCACGAGCTCGGCGGCCCGCCTGCGCTGGTCGGCCGCGAGCGCCTTGGTCGGGGCCAGGTAGAGCGCGGTGGCGCCGCGGCCGTTGCGGGCCTCGGTGCCGTCGAGCAGTGCGCTCAGGACGGGCGCCAGGTACCCCAGGGACTTCCCCGAGGCGGTGCCGGTGGCGATCACCACGCTCCGCCCCGCCTGCGCCATTTCCATCGCCTCGGCCTGGTGCGCCCACGGCTCGCGCACGCCGAGTCCGGCGGCGGCCTCCCGGATTTCCGGACGGATTCCTTCCGGCCAGGAGGAATGGCGCGCGGGGCGGGAGGGAAGGTGCTCCGTATGGGTGAGGCGGTCCGACCGGCCCCGGTTGGTGGACAGGGTCTTCAGCAGTGCTTCGGGCGCGGTGTGACGGGGCGGCATGAGGACCCAGTGTGTCACCGGCGTGACGGAGAATCGCCGCAAGCCATCGTGCGGGCATGGTCACAGGTGGTTCAATGAGGCCGTGACGGCCGCACGGCCGAGGGACGCACGCCGATGCTGGTCAGCAGCGGCTTGCCTCGCCCGGCCTGCGACCACGCGGTGGCGGCCGCCCGGCCGAGGATCGCAATGACGTAGCAAGGCAAGGTGCTGGAGGTTCCGTGGACCTGTCCCTGTCGACCCGTACGGTCGGCGATCGCACGGTCGTCGAAGTCGGCGGCGAGATCGATGTGTACACCGCCCCCAAGCTGCGCGAGCAGCTTGTCGAGCTCGTCAACGACGGCAACTACCACCTCGTCGTCGACATGGAGGGCGTTGACTTCCTCGACTCCACCGGTCTCGGCGTGCTGGTGGGCGGGCTCAAGCGGGTCCGTGCGCACGAGGGTTCGCTCCGTCTGGTCTGCAACCAGGAGCGCATCCTGAAGATCTTCCGGATCACGGGCCTGACCAAGGTCTTCCCGATCCACAACTCGGTGGACGACGCCGTCGCCTCCACCGACTGATCGTCTTTCCCGCACCGGCGGGGCCGTGTCGCGGCCCCGCCGGTGCGGCGGGGCCGGTGGCGGCCCCGCGCCGTGGTGTGCGTGCACGCCACGGCCCACCAGGGAGCAACCCCGGAGGGGGAGGAATGGCAACCGTCGAACTTCGATTCAGCGCGCTTCCCGAGCACGTGCGCACGGCCCGGCTGGTGGCCGCCGCCGTGGCCAGACGTGCCGGGGTCGACGAGTCGGTGCTCGACGAGGTCCGCCTGGCCGTGGGTGAGGCCTGTTCGCGGGCCGTCGGCCTGCACCAGCGCGGAGCCGCCCACGGGGCGATCCGCGTCGCACTGATCGAGCAGGAGAAGCGTTTCCTCATCGAGGTCGCCGACGAGGCCGGCGACGCCTCCCTACCGTCCCCGGCTTCCGGCGAGAGCGCCGACCCCGGCGAGGACGCCCTCGGGCTGGCCGTGATCAGCGGCCTGGTGGAGGACGTCGAGGTCACCAACGGTGGCGAGGGCGGCCTGATCAGGATGAGCTGGCCGGTCTCCACCGCACCCGTCGCGGTCTGACTTCCCCGACCTGCTCCCGCCGGAGGCACGTAGGCGCCCGCATGTGGGGCGCACTCCCGGCATGCGCTGCCCGCCGTCTCGCCCCTGTCAGGCGGCTCCCTTGTCCGCCGGCCCCCGGCCTGTTGGTCCCCGTCCGCCGGACCCCTGCCCGCCGGCCGGTCTCGTGACCGCCTGCCGCTGCGGCCGGGTCCCGCTGCGCCTGCGTGAGCATTGACAAATTGTTGAAGTGGGCTGCTTCCGGCGCGACCGGTTCGGTACGAGAACGACGGGACGAGTGACACCCCCATGCGCATACGCATCCTCTGGCCGGCCGGACAGGCGACGGCCGAGCTTCGGTCGACGCCCACCACGGAGAAGCTCTGGGCCGTGCTGCCGATCGACTCCACGGCCCGCACCTGGGGCGAGGAGGTCTACTTCGACGCCGGCGTGAGCCTGCCGCGGGAGCCGGATGCGGCACAGGTCGTGGACCCGGGCACGGTCGCGTTCTGGATGGACGGCGACAGCCTGGCGCTGCCCTTCGGCCCCACCCCGATCTCCCGCGACGGCGAGTGCCGCCTCGCGAGCCCCTGCAACCTGCTCGGGGCGCTGGACGGGGACCCCGGAGTGCTGCGCACGGTCCGTGACGGGGACGCGATCCGGGTCGAGCGGGCGTAAGGGGCGGTCGGCGGGCGGGTGGACGGCCGTGTAGGTTCGCAGATCGACGTCCGCGACCGAAAGGCACCCGGTGAACAAGCGACTGCTGACCGTCCCCGCGCTCGGCGCGCTGCTCGCGTTCGGCGCCGTCGCGTGCGGCGGCGACGACAACACCAAGCAGCTCGACGGCTGGGCCAAGAGCGTCTGCGACGCCGCGCGGAGCCCGATCGCCCAGTCGCGGGTCGCCCTTGCCGACACCGCCAAGGTGACGTCCGGCGAGGCGCCGATAGCACTGCAGAAGCGCCTCTCCGCGGACCTGGCCGAACTGGCCAAGTCCAACGCCGGGTTGGCGGACGCCGTCGACAAGGCCGGGGCTCCGAAGTCGGAGGACGGCGAGACGGCCCGGACGGACGCGGTGAACGAGCTCCGCAAGGCCGCCCAGGGCTACGTGGACGTCCAGAAGAAGCTGGACGCCCTGGCCACCGACGACCAGGCGAAGTTCGCGGACGGCCTGCGCAGCGTGGGCGACCAGGTCCAGCAGCTGGCCCAGCTCTCCACACAGGGGCTGAACCGTCTGCAGACCGGTGAGGCGGGCGACGCGATGAAGCGGCAGCCCGGGTGCAAGGCGCAGGCCGTGGCGGACCCGGTGGCCACCGACACCGCGTCGGCGGGCGCGGACCAGTCCGGCTCGGGCGGGACGGGAACGCAGTCCGGCGCACCCTCCGGCAGTTCTTCCGGCAACGGCTCCGGCAAGCCCTCGGCGAAGCCGTCCGGCAGCGCCTCGGGCGCGTCCACCGCGCCGTCCGCGGGCGCCTCGGCCCAGCAGGCCCAGAAGTCCGGTGCCGCCTCACCGAGCACCTCCGCCGGCTGACCGGCCAGGACCAGCCAGGACCGGCCAGGGCCGGCCACGACCGGGCCAGGGCCGGCCAGGACCAGGCAGGATCAAACAGGACCGGCCGGATCGGGATGCGTGCGCCGCGCGCACCCGCCGCGGCCGCACCCGTCACCGGCCGCGGTCGCGCGACAATGGCGTGGTGACCAACAGCCCTACGCCCGATCCCGTCCGCCTCGCCAGGCTCCGTGAGGCGCTGCTCGCCGCCCAGTACACGGCCGACGGCTGCCTCGACCTGCTCGGCCCCACCGCCTACGCCGCCCTCGCGCGCAGCGAGACGGTGCCCGCCCTGCGGGCGACCCGGGGCGGCAGCCCGCTGGAGACGCTGGTGCGGCTGTTCCTGCTGCAGCAGCCCGTGCCGCGCGCGGCCGCCGCGGCCGCACTCTCCGTCGAGGACTGCCTGGCCGACGGCTGGCTGACCGAGGACGGCGACCAGGTGCGGGCGACCGTCGACGTGCGCCCGTACGCCAACGAGGTGGCCGGGCTGCCGAGCGCCGACGCCTGGGTCGTCTCCGACCTCGGGTGCGCGGTGGGCGGCGCCGGCGGCATCGGCGCCGGGGACAGCTCCGGCGGTGTGGCCCGCCGGGACCTGGTGCTCGGTGTGGGAGGCGCCTCCACCACCTTGGCCAACCTGGCGGTGCGGCGCTCCGTCCGGTCCGTCCTGGACCTCGGGACGGGCTCCGGGGTGCAGGCCCTGCACGCGGCGCGGCACGCCCAGCACGTCACCGCCACCGACCTCAACCCGCGGGCCCTGCAGTTCGCCCGGCTCACCCTGGCGCTCTCCGGTTTCGAGAACACCCGGACCGCCGGGGGCAGCCTCTTCGAGCCGGTCGCGGACGAGAGGTTCGACCTGATCGTCTCCAACCCGCCGTTCGTGATCTCGCCCGGCAGCCGCTTCGTCTACCGGGACGGCGGCATGGCCGGTGACGACCTGTGCCGGAGCATCGTCCGCGGCGCCGCCGCGCACCTGGAGCCCGGCGGGTACTGTCAGCTGCTGGCCAACTGGCAGCACGTCAAGGGCGAGGACTGGCACGAGCGGCTGGCCGGCTGGGTGGCCGGTACCGGCCTGGACGCCTGGGTGGTGCAGCGCCAGGTGCAGGACATCGCCGAGTACGCCGAGCTGTGGCTGCGCGACGGCGGCGACCACCTCGGCCGGGGCGCCGACTACCGGGCGCGGTACGGGGAGTGGCTGGACGCCTTCGAGGCGGCGGGCGTCGAGGGCGTCGGCTTCGGCTGGATCACCCTGCGGGCGAGCGGTGCGGCCGAGCCGACCGTCCGGATCGAGGAGTGGCCGCACCCGGTCGAGCAGCCGCTCGGCCCGCACATCGAGGAGTGGTTCGCCCGTCAGGACTTCCTCCGTGCCCACGACGACGCCGCGCTGCTCGCGGCCCGTTACGTGCTCGCCGAGGAAGTGGTGCAGGAGCAGGTCGGGGCGCCCGGCGCGGAGGACCCGGAGCACGTGATCCTGCGTCACAACCGCGGCATGCGGCGGGCGACCAAGGTGGACACGGTCGGCGCCGGTTTCGTGGGCGCCTGCGACGGCAGCCTCGCTGCGGGCGACATCGTCGATGCCATCGCCCACCTGCTGGGGGAGGAGCGCGTGATGCTGCGGGACCGGGTCCCGGAGTCGCTGCGGCTGCTCACGGAGCAGGGTTTCGTCGCGCCGGTGGCGCCCTGACGGCCGGCGGATGACAGCCGACGGGGGCGGGGCGGCCGACCCGGTGTCGACGCCCCGCCCCCGCCGTGCCGACCGTCCCGCCCCCACCGTGCAGCCCGCCCGCCCCCGTCGTCCTGTCCGGCGGTGGTCCGTCGGCGTTCAGGGCGCCGTCACGGGTGGAACAGCTCGCTGATCTTGGTGATCCGGCCGGCGGAGTCGACCGTGACGTCGTAGTTGCCGCCGTAGCAGGAGTAGGGCTGGGGGACCTCGCGGTTGTGGGCGCAGTCCTCGGCGTGGGTGGCGAACTCGGCCAGCGGGACGGCCTTGGGCGACATCGTGCTGCTCATCGCGAACAGTTCCGCGGTGGCGCCCGGGGCGAAGGTGTAGGCGCCGGCCGCGCCGGTGGGCTCGTAGTAGCCGTCGTCGTCGACGTCGGGTCCGCAGACGAAGCGGGTCGGCGTCGCGGTGACCTTGGTGGCGGTGGCGGCCGTGACGTTGATGACCTTGTGGCCCGGACGCTGGGCGGCGGCCGTGCAGTCGGCGGCGGGCTTGCCGGAGCCGGAGGGCTTGGCGGTGGTGGTGCGGCCGGTGGAGGGCTTGCCGCTCGGCCTGGTGCTCGGCTTGGTGGTCGGGGTGGCGCTCCCGGTCGGCTCGGACGTCGTGGAGGACGACGGAGCGGCGGAGGCCGTGGTGCCGGTGCCCGGGGCGGCGGTGTCCGCGCCGGCGCCGTTCGGGTCGCAGGCGGTGAGGGCGAGCGTGGCGGCGCCCAGCAGGGCGGCGGTTGCGATCAGGCGGCGTGCGGACATGGTGGTTCTCCCCCCGAGTTCGACCGGCGGGCTCCGGCCGAGGCGATGTGGTCCTGCTGTGGTGCCGCTACTGGTGTACCCCCTGAGAGCGCGGTACGGGGCCTGCCGTAGCGGGGCTGTGACAGCCCGGGCCGAGCCGTTACGCGGGCGGCCTCCCCGTGACGTTCCGCGGGCCGTCGGCGGGACGCAGCCGGCAGAACGGGCCCCCTCCGGCCCCTCCGGCCGCTCGGGCCCGTCCCGTCACCCGAGCCCCCTCGGCCTCCCCGGCCCGGCCCGCCTCCCCGTCCCGCCCCGCCGGGCCCACGGCCGCCACCACGCCGTCGAAAGCATTGTCCACAGACCGTCGTTCACCTCTCCGTCCCCGGGATGTTCCCGGTCGTACGTCGAACGTCAGTCCGGGGTTGTCCGCAGGCTGCCAGGCTCCGTCCACAGGTTGTGGACGAGCGCGCTCGGGACGGCGCGCCGGGCCGATGGACTGAGGCCAGGGAGGGCGGGACGGTGGAGACGCCGACGGCGGTCGCGGCAGGAGCGGTTCTGACCTTCTTCGGCAGCGCACTGCTGCTGTGGTGCGCCGCCGAGTTGCGCCTTCGCCACCATCTGCGCCGTCACGGGATACCCGCGACCGCCCGCGTGGTCGCCGACGGGGATCCGTACGGCGAGCCCTACGGCGACACCTTCGGCGAGCTCGACAGCGCGCCGCTGCTCTCCTACACCGCGCTGCCGGAGGTGGAGGTCGTGTCGGTGCGCGGTGCGGCCGAGGCCGGGCGGGCCCGTGCCGTCCGGGCCGCCGAGACCGTGCTGGCGCGCCCCCGCGGGACGACCCCGCTGCGGCGTCCGGCCAGGCTGGTGCCCGGTGCCCTGGTGCAGGTCATGTACGACGCCCGGCGGCCGAGCCGGGTCGTGCTGGCCGGCGCCGACCTGCTGCCGACGCTGGCCACCGACGTCTTCTGGGCGCTGCTCGGCACCGGGGCCCTGGCCGGCGGCCTCAGCCTGTTCGCCTCTCTCCTGGCCCGCTGAGTACGGCTGCCGCCGACGCGGACCCGGCCACCGACCCGATCCCGCTGTCGGTGTGAACCCGGGGCCGGTGCGGACCAGCTCCCGGCGGGCCGGACCCGAGGAGGACCCTGCCCGGGAGAACCCGCAAGGTGCGTGCGGTCCCTTCGTCCACAGCCGGCCCGGGCCCGTCGCCTTCGGCCGGGATACGTCCGGATCCGGCCTCCTCGTCGGCCGGCAACCCCCTCCGTGGGGCGCGCGGCCTCGTCGTCGGGTTACCGTTCGAGTGGCGTCGGTCGGCCTTGCCGGTGAAAAAGCGGGAACCGTCCGTTTGACAAGGGTGGCCAGGGTACGGTCACACTCCGCTGGTGGGGTCGTCGCGCAGCGACAGCCCCGGACGGCGGAAGGACGGGCGGAGCGCCTCCCCCGCCGCCCGCGCCGCCAGCACAGATAACGACCGGGAGAGAAGAGCGAAGGTGTCCCCGAGCAGCGAGACCGCGCACGGCAAGCGACTCGTCATTGTCGAGTCGCCGGCCAAGGCCAAGACGATCAAGGGCTACCTCGGCCCCGGCTACATCGTCGAGGCCAGCGTCGGGCACATCCGGGACCTGCCCGGCACAGCCGCCGAGGTGCCGGACCGCTACACCGGCGAGGTCCGCCGGCTCGGTGTCGACGTCGACCACGACTTCGCCCCCATCTACGTGGTCAACGCCGACAAGAAGTCGCAGGTGACCAAGCTCAAGTCGCTGCTCGCGGAGTCCGACGAGCTCTTCCTCGCCACCGATGAGGACCGCGAGGGCGAGGCGATCGCCTGGCACCTGCAGCAGGTGCTGAAGCCCAAGGTGCCGGTGCACCGCATGGTCTTCCACGAGATCACCAAGGACGCCATCCAGGAGGCCGTCCGCAACCCGCGCGACCTCAACCAGCGCCTGGTCGACGCCCAGGAGACCCGCCGCATCCTCGACCGCCTCTACGGCTACGAGGTCTCGCCGGTGCTGTGGAAGAAGGTCATGCCGAAGCTGTCGGCGGGCCGCGTGCAGTCCGTCGCCACCCGGCTCGTGGTCGAGCGCGAGCGCGAGCGGATCGCCTTCCGCTCCGCCTCGTACTGGGACCTGGTCGGCACCTTCTCCACCGGCCGCACCGCGAGCGACGCCGCGAACCCGGAGAACTTCGGCGCCCGGCTGGTCTCCGTCGACGGCCGCCGGATCGCCACCGGCCGCGACTTCGGTTCCGACGGCCGGCTGCGCGACGCCGCCGCGGCCGCGAACACCCTGCACCTCGACGAGCAGGCCGCCCGGACGCTGGCCGCCGCGCTGGAGCAGACCGCGTTCGCCGTCCGCAGCGTCGAGTCCAAGCCCTACCGCCGCTCGCCGTACGCGCCGTTCCGCACCACCACCCTCCAGCAGGAGGCCAGCCGCAAGCTGGGCTTCGGTGCCAAGCGGACGATGCAGGTCGCGCAGAAGCTGTACGAGAACGGCTTCATCACCTACATGCGCACCGACTCCACCACGCTGTCGGAGACGGCGGTCGCCGCCGCCCGCGCCCAGGTCACCCAGCTCTACGGCGCCGACTACCTGCCGGACGCGCCGCGCGTCTACGCCAGCAAGGTCAAGAACGCGCAGGAGGCGCACGAGGCGATCCGCCCCTCCGGCGACCGCTTCCGCACGCCGGCCGAGACCGGTCTGTCGGGCGACGACTTCCGGCTGTACGAGCTGATCTGGATGCGCACCGTCGCCTCGCAGATGAAGGACGCCGTCGGCCAGTCCGTCACCGTCCGGGTCGGCGGCCGCTCCGCCGACGGCCGGGACGCCGAGTTCTCCGCCTCCGGCAAGATCATCACCTTCCACGGCTTCCTCAAGGCCTACGTCGAGGGCGCCGACGACCCCAACGCCGAACTCGACGACCGCGAACGCAGGCTGCCCCGCGTCACCGAGGGCGACCCGCTGGCCGCCGACCGGCTCAACCCGGAGGGCCACGCGACCAAGCCCCCGGCGCGCTACACCGAGGCCTCGCTGGTCAAGGAGCTGGAGGACCGCGAGATCGGCCGCCCCTCCACCTACGCCTCGATCATCGACACGATCATCAACCGCAAGTACGTCTTCAAGAAGGGCACGGCACTCGTCCCGTCCTTCCTCTCCTTCGCCGTGGTGAACCTGCTGGAGAAGCACTTCGGCCGGCTCGTCGACTACGACTTCACCGCCAAGATGGAGGACGACCTCGACCGGATCGCGGCCGGCCAGGCCGAGTCCGTGCCGTGGCTGAAGCGCTTCTACTTCGGCGAGAGCGAGGGCGCCGGCACCGCCGCGGGCAGCGCCGCCGAGGCCGGCAACGGCGACGGCGACCACCTCGGCGGCCTGAAGGAGCTCGTCACCGACCTCGGCGCGATCGACGCCCGGGAGATCAGCTCCTTCCCGCTGAGCGAGGAGATCACCCTGCGGGTCGGCCGCTACGGCCCGTACGTCGAGAAGGCCTCCGCCGTCGAGGGCGAGCAGGGGCAGCGCGCCGACATCCCCGACGACCTGCCGCCGGACGAGCTCACCGTCGAGCTCGCCGAGGAGCTGCTGGCCAGGCCCAGCGGCGAGCGCGCGCTCGGCACCGACCCCGTGAGCGGCAACCCGCTGGTCGCCAAGGACGGCCGCTACGGCCCGTACGTCACCGAGGTGCTGCCCGAGGGCACCCCGAAGACCGGCAAGAACGCGGTCAAGCCGCGCACCGCCTCGCTCTTCAAGACGATGTCCCTGGACACCGTGACCCTCGAGGACGCGCTGCGCCTGCTCTCGCTGCCCCGGGTGGTCGGCACCGACCCCGAGGGCAACGAGATCACCGCGCAGAACGGCCGGTACGGCCCGTACCTCAAGCGCGGCACCGACTCCCGGTCGCTGACCAGCGAGGACCAGCTGCTCACCATCACCCTGGACGAGGCGCTGGCCGTCTACGCCCAGCCCAAGCAGCGCGGGCGCGCGGCCGCCGCCGCCCCGCTCAAGGAGCTCGGCACCGACCCGGTCAGCGAGCGCCCGGTGGTCGTCAAGGACGGCCGCTTCGGGCCGTACGTCACCGACGGCGAGACCAACGCGACGCTCCGCAAGGACGACGACGTCGAGACGATCACCCCGGAGCGCGGCTACGAGCTGCTCGCCGAGAAGCGCGCCCGCGGGCCGGTGAAGAAGACGGCCAAGAAGGCGCCCGCGAAGAAGGCCGCGGCCAAGAAGACGGCGGCGAAGAAGACCGCCGTGAAGAAGACGGCCGCCGCCAAGACCACTGCGGCCAAGAAGACCACCGCCAAGACGGCCGCCAAGAAGACCGCCACCAAGGCGACGGCCACCGGGGCCGCGTCCGACGAGGACTGAGCCGGCCCGCACCACGCGACCTGCGCCACGCGGACCCGCGCCCCCGGGGGGTGCGGGTCCGCGGTGCGTCACAACCGTGTCATGACCGGCTTCCGGAACCCCGTCCGCCCCATGGGCCCTAGCGCCCGACCGCTACGCTGACGGTATGACGAGTGAGGAGCAGACCACCGGTCCCAGCACCGCCCCGCCCGACCGTCCGGAGGTCACGCCGGCCGGGACACCAGGTGAACGGGCCCGGGCGCTGCTCCGGCTCCGCCCCTACCGCAGGCTGTGGACGGCCCAGCTGGTCAGCGGCACCGCGGACCGCCTGTCGCTGCTCGTCCTCGTCCCGCTGACGGTGGTCGCCGCCGTGGCCGGCGGGCAGTTCGGCGACGGCTACCGGTCGCTGGCCCTCGCCGTGGCCGCCGTGTTCACCGCGCGGATGCTCGCCACCGTGCTGTTCGGCGCCGCCCTGCTCGGCCCGGTCCACGCGCTGGTCGGCGAGAAGCTGGACCGCCGTTGGGTCCTGGTCGGTGCGGACGTGCTGCGCGCCGTCCTGGTCGGCGTCGCCGCCTGGTGGTCGGTCTGGACGCCGGGCGCCGCCACCTGGGTGCTGCTCGGCACCGTCTTCGCCGCCGGCGCCGCCGAGCGGATCTGGGCGGTCGCCAAGGCCGCCGCCGTCCCCGGCCTGCTGCCGGCCGCCGACCCGTACGCCGCGGCCGACCGGCGCAAGCCCTCCGCCGCCTCCCTGGACGCCGTCCGCACCGTGGACGACCGGACGGGCTGGGCCACCGTGCCGCTCGGCGCGACCGCCCTGGTCGCCCTCACCCTGCTCAACAACGTCCTCGCCGCACTCGGCCCGGACTGGCTGCGGGACCACCAGATGACCTCCGCCGCGGTCGGCGGCGCCCTGGTCTTCGCCGCATCCGCCGTGCTGGTCTTCCTGCAGGAGCTGCCCGCCGGCCCCGCCACCGCCCCGCACTCCCCGCTGCAGGGCCTGCGCGCGCCCGTCGACGCCACCCCCGGCAAGGCGCTGAGCAAGGGCCGCACCGGCTCCGCCCCGTACTTCACCTTCGCCGTCGCCGCGGCCTACGCCTCGATGGCGGGCGTCGCCTCGCTCGGCCTGCTGACCGCGCTGGAGCACCGGGCCGGCCCGATCGGCTACGGCCTGGTCGTCCTCGCCGCGGGCCTCGCCCCGGCCGCCGGCGTCCGGCTCACCCGGGCCACCCTGCCCTCGTTCTCCCGCCGCCGGCTGCTCACGCTCGCCCTGCTCGTCGAGGGCGTCGCGCTGATCCTGGCCGGCCTGGTGCTGGACTTCGTCCTCGTCCTGCTGCTCACCGTGCTGGCCGGCGTCGCCGCCGGGCTGACCGTGTCGGTCGGCCGCACCCTGCTCGCGCAGGAGGTCGAGGAGGCGCGGCTGCCCAAGGTCACCGAGCACCTCTACGCGGTGCTGCGGGCCGTGGTCGGCAGCGCGCTGATCGCCGTCCCGCTGATCGCCGCCGCCTACGGCGAGGTCACCCTCGGCCGGGTCGAGCCCGGCAGCTTCACCTTCATCCACGACGGCGCCGCGCTCGCCGTCTCCACCGCCGGCCTGCTCACCCTGGTGCTGGCCGCGGTCGTGCTGCTGCGCACCGACGACCGCCGCGGGGTCGCGCCGTTCAGCAAGGAGCTGTTCCGGGCCGTCCGCGGCGCCGCCGAGCCGGCCCCGCACCGCACCGCCAGCACCGGCTTCTTCATCGCCCTGGAGGGCGGCGACGGCGCCGGCAAGTCCACCCAGGCCCAGGCCCTCGCCGAGTGGATCCGCGCCAAGGGCCACGAGGTGGTGCTCACCCGCGAGCCCGGCGGCAGCCCGGTCGGACAGCGGCTGCGCGGCCTCGTCCTGGACGTCGGCAACACCGGCCTCTCGCACCGCGCCGAGGCACTGATCTACGCCGCCGACCGCGCCGAGCACGTCGAGAGCGTCATCCGGCCCGCCCTCGCCCGCGGCGCGGTGGTGATCACCGACCGGTACATGGACTCCTCCATCGCCTACCAGGGCGCCGGCCGCGACCTCGCCGCGACCGAGATCGCCCGGATCTCCCGCTGGGCCACCGGCGGCCTCCTCCCGGACCTCACCGTGGTGCTGGACGTCGACCCGACCGCCGCCCGGGAGCGGTTCACCGAGGCGCTGGACCGCCTGGAGTCCGAGCCGACCGAGTTCCACGCCCGGGTCCGGGCCGGCTTCCTGGCCCTCGCCGCCGCCGACCCGTCCCGCTACCTGGTCGTCGACGCGGCCCAGCAGCCCGCCCAGGTGACCACCGCGATCCGCCACCGGCTCGACCGCGAGCTGCCGCTCTCCGAGCAGGAGAAGGCCGCCCGCGTCGAGCAGGAGCGCCTCGCCCGGGAGGCCGCCGAGCGCCGCGCCGCCGAGGAGGCCCGGCTCAAGGCCGAGGCCGAGGAGGCCGAGCGCAAGCGGCAGGCCCTGCTGGAGGAACTGCGCGCCGAGCAGGCCGAGAAGGAGCGCCTCGCCATGCTGGAGGCCGAGCGGATCGCAGCCGAGGAGGCCCGCAAGGCCGCCGAGGAAGCCCGCCTGCGGGCCGAGGAGCAGGCGAAGGAACGCGCCGAGGAGGAAGCCCGCCGCCAGGCCGCCGAGGAGGCCCGGCTCAAGGCCGAGGCCGCCGAGCGCGAGCGCCGGGAGGCGGAGGCCGCCGCCCAGGCCGAGATCCAGCGCCAGCTCGACGTGCAGCGCGCCGAGCAGCGCCGCCGCGCCGAGGAGGCCCTGCAGCGCGCCGAGGAGGCCCGGCTGCAGGCCGAGGCCGCCGAGCAGGAGCGCCGCGAGGCGGAGGCCGCCGCCCAGGCCGCCGCCGCGACCTGCGGCAGTTCCGCGGTCGTGGC
>NZ_BAAALD010000010.1:63615-67570 GCF_039528095.1 Kitasatospora arboriphila | reverse complement strand
GGACCGCGGCGGGGCGGAGCCCCCCGCCGCGTCGCCCGCCACGACCGCGGAACTGCCGCAGGTCGCGGCGGACCGGGACGGCGACGGCACGGACGCCGAGGACGCCGAGACCACCCGGGAGATCCCCGAGGTCGAGCGCCGGAAGGCCGTGCGGGCCGCCGGGCAGGCCGGCCCCGCGGACCGGACGGCCGTCCTGCCGACCGTCCCCGCGGCCGACGAGACCGCCGTGCTGCCGAAGGCCGGGCGTGCCGACTTCCGGAAGCCGCCGGTCGGCGACGAGACCGCGGTGCTGCCGAAGGCCGACGAGACGGCCGTGCTGCCGAAGGCGGAGTGCGCCGACTTCCGCAAGGCACCGCTCACGGACGAGACGGCCGTGCTGCCGCAGGCGGACGAGACCGCCGTGCTGCCGCAGGCCGACCCGGACGCGGCCGACCGGGTGCCGCCGGGGCTGTGGCGCGAGGAGCCGCCCGCCGAGACCACCCGCGAGCTCACCCCGGTCGACCGGCCGCGCCCGTCCTGGGCCGAGGAGACGCCGATGGACGACCTCCCGAGCCTCACCGACAGCCTGCTGGGCTCCCGCGACGAGTGGGCCCGCTGGGAGTCCGAGGAGGACGGCGAGGAGGGCCAGGAGGGCCAGGAGCGGCGCGGCTGGGGCCGCAAGCGCCGCCGGGACTGAGCCCTGCGCGGGCGGCCGGCGGAGGCCGCCGACGGGTGGCGGACGCACCGGACGGGCGCCGCGGTCTGAAAGACTGCGGTGCCCGTTTTTCGCATCCGCAGCCAGCCGAGGAAGCCCGTACCCGTGACCGTCGCCGCAGCCGCCCCGTCCACCCGCGCCGCCGAGGCCGCTGCCCCGGAAGCGGCGCGCAGACCCGGCGGCCGGCTGCTGGCACTGGACGGACTGCGCTTCCTGGCCGTCCTGCTGGTCGTCGTCTACCACTACGTCGCGTTCGGGTCGGACTGGGGCCGCCCGCGCGCCGAGCTCTTCCCGGTGCTCTACCGGCCCGCGGCCTACGGCTGGATGGGCGTGCAGCTGTTCTTCCTGATCAGCGGCTTCGTGATCTGCCTGAGCTGCTGGGGCCGCTCGCTCGCCGACTTCCTGAGCTCGCGGGTGGTGCGACTGTTCCCCGCGTACTGGTTCGCAGTGCTGCTCACCACGGCGGTGCTCGCCGCCGTCCCGGGCGGCAGCCGCCCGCGGGCGACCCGGGACGTGCTGACCAACCTGACGATGATGGAGTACCCGTTCGGGGCGCCCTACGTCGACGGCGTGTACTGGAGCCTGTGGGTCGAGGGCCGGTTCTACCTGATCTTCGCGGTGGTGGTGGCGCTCGGCCTCACCTACCGCCGGGTCCTCGCCTTCTGCCTGCTCTGGTGCGCGGCCGGGGTGCTCGCGATGGCGGCGCCCGGCGAGCAGCTGCTCCAGGTGCTGGCGATGCCCGAGTACTGCTGGTTCTTCATCGGCGGCCTGGCCTTCTACCTGATCCGGCGGTTCGGCCCGGATCTGCTGCTCTGGCTGCTGGTCGGCTTCACCTTCCTGGCGGGCTGCCGGGCGGTGCTGCCCACCTACCGCTTCGTCGCCGCCCAGGCCGGCTACCCGGTACCCGAGTGGGGCGTGGTGGCGGTGCTCGCCGTGTTCTACCTGCTGATGGCCGGCGTCGCCCTGGACCGGTTCCGCGGCGTGCAGTGGCGCTGGCTGGCCACCGCCGGGGCGGTCACCTACCCGCTGTACCTGCTGCACGAGTACATCGGCTGGGAGGTGATCGACACCCTCGGGAACCGGGTCGACCCCTGGCTGCTGGTCGGCACGCTGCTGGTGGTGATGACCGCCGCCTCCTGGCTGGTGCACCGCTTCGTCGAGCGGCCCGCCGCCCGCTGGCTCAAGCCCCGCCTGGCGGCCTCCTTCGCCAAGGTGCGCGGGGTGCCGCTGCCCGTTCCGCGCCCGTCCGGTCAGGGTCCGGCGATCCACGGCCCGGCGATCCAGGGCCCGGCGATCCAGGGCCCGTCCACCGACGGGCCGTCGGCCCGGCGCCCCGCGGCCGAGGAGCCGGCGGGCGGGCCGGGGGAGGAGCGGGAGCCGGAGCCGGCCGGGGCCCGCGCGCCGATGGCCGCCCGCGGTGTCGGCGACGGGCGTTAGGCTCGTGGCGGACCCGGCGGGCAGGCGGCCGGGGCGGACGGTGGGTACGGCAGGGAGTACGGCGTGAGCGTGTGGGACGACCTGGTCGGCCAGGACCGTGTGGTCGAGCAGCTGTCCGCGGCCGCCCGTGCGGCACGGGCCACCGTCGCCGCCGGACGCACCGCGGGCGCGCCGGCCGAGCCCGGCGCCAACGCCTCGCTGATGACCCACGCCTGGCTGTTCACCGGTCCGCCCGGCGCCGGCCAGACCACCGCCGCCCGCGCCTTCGCCGCCGCGCTCCAGTGCACCAGCCCCGACCTCGAACTCGGCGGCACGCCCGGCTGCGGCTTCTGCGAGGGCTGCCACACCGTGCTCTCCGGCAGCCACGCCGACGTGAAGTACGTGCGCACCGACGGGCTCTCCATCGGCGTCGGCGACATGCGCGACCTGGTCCTGCGCGCCGCGAGCTACCCGACCGGCGGCCGCTGGTCGGTGATCCTCGTCGACGCCGCCCACCGGCTCACCGAGGCCGCCGCCAACGCCCTGCTCAAGGGCGTGGAGGAGCCCTCGCCGCGCACCGTCTGGCTGCTGTGCGCCCCCTCCGTCCAGGACGTGCTGCCCACCATCCGCTCCCGCTGCCGGCTGCTGGTGCTGCGCACGCCGTCCGCCGAGGCCGTCGCCGACATGCTGGTCCGCAGGGACGGCGTCGACCCGGGCCCCGCGCACGCCGCCGCCCTCGCCGGGCAGGGCGACATCGAGCGCTCCCGCCGCCTCGCCGTCGACGAGCAGGCGCGCGCCCGCCGGGCCGAGGTGCTGCGCATCCCGCTGGAGGTCGCCGACGTCGGCGGCTGCCTCGCCGCCGCCCAGCGGCTGGTCGACACCGCCAAGGCCGACGCCGAGGCCCTGGCCGAGACCCAGGACGCCAAGGAGACCGACGACCTGAAGGCCGCGTACGGCGCCTCCGAGGGCAGCCGGGCGCCACGCGGCATGGCCGGTGCGGTCAAGGAGCTGGAGAAGCGGCAGAAGAGCCGGGCCACCCGCACCCGCCGCGAGACGCTCAACACCGCCCTGCTCGACCTGCTCGGCTTCTACCGGGACGTCCTCGCCCTGCAGTTCGGCTCCGCCGGCCCGCTCGCCAACGAGGACCACCGGCAGACCCTCGACCGGATCGCCTCCGCCGGCCCCGCCGAGTCGACCCTGCGCCGGATCGAGGCCGTCCTGGCCTGCCGCGAGGCGCTGGACCGCAACGTCGACCCGCTGCTCGCCGTCGAGGCGATGACGCTCGCCCTCCGGGCCGGCTGAACCTCCCGGTCGGCCACCGGGGCGCCGGACCGACCCGGCGTCCGCTGCGACGGGGCGCCTCCTGCTGCGACGGGCGCCCCCGAGGGCTTCCGGGTGACGGCATGTCACCTCGCTCGTTCGAGTGAACGTCGCCCGGCGCCCGCCCGGCCCCCGCCGAGCCGCACGGCCCGTTGTGCACCCTGTGGACGGTCGGTCCGAAAGCCGTGGTCCGGCGACCGTGCTCGCCCGGAGGTGGTACGCCCATGCCCCGTCCGCTCCTCGTCGTCGTACCCCTGCTGGCGGCCGCCGCAGCCGCCGCGGCCGGACTCCGGCTCGGCCGCTCCACCCTCACCGGCTGGCGCGACCTCCGCTCCGCCCGCACGTACGGGCTCGCCGCCGAGCAGCGCCCGCTGCTGCTGCGCGCCGCCGCGGCCGTGTTCTGCCTCGTCGGCGCCGCCGTGCTGGCCGTCGCCGTACTGCCCGGCCGGGCACCCGGCGCCTGGGGGCGGTCGCAGCACCTCGGGGCCTCGGCGGCCTCCCGGCCCGACGAAGGCGCGGACCGGG
>NZ_BAAALD010000010.1:0-63605 GCF_039528095.1 Kitasatospora arboriphila | reverse complement strand
GGAGGGGCGCGCGGGCCCCGGGCGCCGGGGGGCGGCGGCAGCACCTCGGGGCCCCGCCGCCCGCCCCGCCCGCCCCGGCCGCGCCGGCCGCCGATGGTGCCGCCCCCGCGACACCGCGGCCGGCCGCCGAGCAGTACTCCGCCACCGCCCGTCCGGCGCCGCCCGCCGCCACCGCCTTCACCTCGATCGGGCACCCGGCCGAGGGCGAGCTGATGGAGGCCGCCGTCCCCGGCCCCGACGGCCGGCCCCGCGCCGTCCGGGTCTGGCTGCCCGCGCAGTACCGCACCGACCCGCAGGCCCGCTTCCCGGTGATCGTCCTGTCCTCCGGCACCGCCCGGAAGACCGCCGACGCCGAACTGCCGGACCTCTTCGACGGCATCGCCTCCGCGGTGAAGCTCGGCCGCTCCCGGCCCGTCCTGGTGGTCGCCCCCGAGGCCCCCAGCGGCACCGAACACCCCTGCGAGCTGGTCGCCGCCGCCCCGCAGGCCGTCGCCGACGACGCCGCGCTGCGCACCGCGGTGACCACCGCCTTCCGCACCCTGTCCGCCGGACCGGACAGCTGGGGCGTGCTCGGCGTCGAGTCCGGAGCCCCCTGCGCGGCGGCCGCCGGGCTGACCCGCCCCGACCTGTACGGGGCCGCCGCCGCGGTCTCCGGACGGTACGACGCCGCCGCACTCGCCTCGGCCGCCGCCGACGCGCCCGCCGACTCCGCAGGCCGCCTGCTGCTGGCCGCAGCCAAGGCGGACACCGCGGGCGTCGGCGCCGCCCGCGCGCTGCAGACGGCGCTGCACGGCGGCAGGGGCCCGGCCGCCCGCGCCGACGTCAAGGTCTCCGACATCGTGCAGGACTACACGCACGAGCGGGAGCGCCTGCGGCTGGTGCGGGTCGCCGTGCAGTACCTCGCCGACAGCCTCGACCGGGCCCGCTGAGCCCGTCCGCCGGACGTGTACCCGGCGCCTGCCCGGGCCCGCTGAGCCCGCCCGCCGGACGTGTACCCGGCCCCACCCGGCGGGGCCGGACCCGCCACAGGGTGTCGGCACCGGGGCGGCCCGGGCGGGGCCCGATACGCTGGGGGCGGCCAGGCGACCGCCCCGCCGAGCCCGCGACCGGCCCGCGCACAGCACCGCCGTTCCGCGCCGTGCCGCGCCCGAGGGAGACCCACACCATGCGAGCCACCCGGCGGAACCGCCCCGCGACCGCCGTCCTGGCCGCCGCAGCCGCCTCGGCCCTGCTGCTGGCCGGCTGTTCCTCCTCCGGCTCGCCGGCCCCCAGCGACACCGGCACGCCCGGCGCCTCCGCGAGTGCCTCCGGGGCCGCGGCGAAGGCCGCCCCGCTGCAGCCGCTGCCCGAGCAGACCCCGGCCGCCCTCGCCCCGTACTACGCGCAGAAGCTCGACTGGAAGAGCTGCGACGGCGAGTTCGAGTGCGCGCAGTTCAAGGTCCCGCTCGACTACGACCGGCCGGCCGGCGGGGACATCACCCTCGCCGCCGTGCGCAAGCGCGCCTCCGGCGGCGCCCAGCGGCTCGGCTCGCTGCTGCTCAACCCCGGCGGCCCCGGCGGCTCCGCCGTCGACTACCTGGAGGCCGTCGCCCACGGCTACGACCCGAAGGTCCGCGCCGCCTACGACCTCGTCGGCCTCGACCCGCGCGGCGTCGGCCGATCCGCCCCGGTCAGCTGCCTCTCCGGCGAGCGGATGGACGCCTACACCGCCGTCGACATCACCCCCGACGACCAGGCCGAGACCGACGCCCTGATCGCCGCCGACAAGGAGTTCGCCGAAGCCTGCAAGACGAAGTCCGGCGACGTCCTCGGCCACGTCTCCACCGTCGAGGCCGCCCGCGACATGGACGTCCTGCGGGCCCTGGTCGGCGACGACAAGCTGCACTACCTCGGCAAGAGCTACGGCACCTACCTCGGTGCGACCTACGCGGGCCTCTTCCCCGGCCGGGTCGGCCGGATGGTGCTCGACGGCGCGATGGACCCTTCCCTGGACGCCAGGGCCGGCAACCGCACCCAGGCCGGCGGCTTCGAGACCGCCTGGGCCGCCTTCGCCAAGGACTGCGCCAAGCGCGAGGACTGCCCGCTCGGCCGCACCGAGAAGGAGATCGGCGACCGGCTCACCGCCCTCTTCCAGCAGATCGACGCCAAGCCGCTGCCGACCGGATCCGGCCGCAAGCTCACCGAGGCCCAGGCCACCACCGGCGTCATCCAGGCGATGTACGCCGAGTTCCTCTGGCCGCAGCTGCGCACCGCGCTCACCGACGCGGTGGCCGGCGACGGCACCACGCTGCTCGCGCTGTCCGACGAGTACTACGAGCGCGGCGAGGACGGCAGCTACCCCAACCTGATGGCCGCCAACATGGCCGTCAACTGCCTCGACCTGCCCGCACCGTTCACCGGCCCGGAGGAGGCCCGGGCCGCCGAGGCGGACTTCGCCGCCGCCTCCCCGCACTTCGGCCGTGACATGGCCTGGATGGCCCTCTCCTGCACCTACTGGCCGGACCGGCCGACCGGGCTGCCGCACACCGTCCGCGCCGTCGGGGCCGCCCCGATCGTGGTCGTCGGCACCACCCGCGACCCGGCCACCCCGTACGCCTGGGCGCAGTCCCTGGCCGGCCAGTTGGAGACCGGCCGGCTGCTCACCTACGACGGCGACGGCCACACCGCCTACGGGCGGCGCAACACCTGCGTGGACGGCGCGGTCAACCGTTACCTGCTGGGCGGCGAGGCGCCGGCGGAGGGCACCCGCTGCGCCAAGTAGCGCCCCGGGCCGCGTGGCGCCGGGGGCGTGCGCCTTGTCCACCAGGTAAGACCCGTACCTGGCTGACGGTGCTGGCGGTTAGCATGAGGCGCCCCCACGTGTCCCGCCGCACCGACAGGAGCCCCCGTGCTCGGAGTCAACGACCTGGCGACGTACGTCCTCGGCGCCCTGGTCATCGTCCTGCTGCCCGGCCCGAACTCGCTGTACGTCCTGTCCGTCGCCGCCCGCAGGGGCGTCCGCACCGGCTACCGGGCCGCCGCGGGCGTCTTCATCGGCGACTTCACCCTGATCAGCCTCACCGCGCTCGGCGCCTCCTCGCTGCTGGAGGCCAACCCGGCGGTTTTCGCCGTGGTGAAGTTCGGCGGCGCCGCCTACCTGCTCTGGATCGGCGTCGGCATGATCCGGGCCGCCCGGGAGCTCTGGCGCGAGCGGCGGGCCGCGGCCGAGGCGATCGACGCGGCAGCGGCCGCCGAGGCGCTGCCGGAGAGCACCGAGAACCCCTTCCGCCGGGCGCTGGTGATCAGCCTGCTCAACCCGAAGGCCATCCTCTTCCTGCTCTCCTTCTTCACCCAGTTCGTGGACCCGTCCTACGGCATGCCGGCGCTCTCCTTCGGCCTGCTCGGCGGCATCCTGCAGACCTTCAGCGTCCTCTACCTCTCCCTGCTGATCTTCGCCGGCACCACGCTCGCGACCGCCTTCCGCCGCCGCAAGCGCCTCTCCGCCGGGCTCACCAGCGGCGTCGCCCTGCTCTTCGCCGGCTTCGCCGCCAAGCTCGCCGTCTCCTCCGCCTGACCCCGGGCCGCCCGCGGTGCGGACCACCTCCGGAAACTGTGTAGACTGGCCCGCGTTGCCGATGCGATCCTCGACCCGTCGGGGAGCTCCGGCAACGGCGCCGCCTTAGCTCAGTTGGCCAGAGCAACGCACTCGTAATGCGTAGGTCGCGGGTTCGAATCCCGCAGGCGGCTCGGACGGAAGCCCAGGTTGCTCATCGAGCGCCTGGGCTTCCCCCTTTCCTGCTGGCATGATCCACCCGCGCCGAGCCGTGCGAGATCGCGCGGTTGCGGCCAGGACGCGCGGTCGACGTCGGGCTGGGCCGTCCACGTGCGCGAGGTGGCCGGCCGCAAGGATCCTCGCGGCCGGCACCGGCGACGGTGACCGCCCACGCCGCCGGAGTGGCCTCCGCTGTGCGCGCTCACTTCAGGACGTGCCACCGCTGGGCACTCCCCACCAAGGGTGAGGAGTGCCCCACGAGAAGTGCTTTCACCGATTCCGGTGGCTGGTTCTCGGGCCCTTCCGGGAGAGCTCCCGGAAATCCGCGACGGCAGCGAGCAGGTCGTCTCGCGCGGGATCTGTGCCCGGGATCCCGGCGAGTTCGGTTTCAATGAATTCGTCCGCGGCGGAAATCAGGGTGTCAACGAATTCCGGGATCGGTGCCACACCGATCTCCCCAGGGCTGCCGGAAACGGAGACCTTCCCCTTCGCGACGGTGAAGCGGGCCTGGAACGACGAGTCGACGCCGCAGAAGTTCACGACACCCTTCCCGGCGGAAATGGCTGGGCGAAGCTGATCGAGAAGCAGGGCGACGGAGGGGAAGATCATCATCCCTTGGTCCGGGTGTTTCTCGGTTGAGGTCGCGGACGAGATCTGCCCAATGATATCGATGTCGCCGAGGTCGAAGCCGCCCGCACTTCCCTGTGCGGGCCTCCGGGAGAACTTGAATGTGATCACGGCCTGTAGCTCTTTCCGACTGGGAAGAAGGTGATGACCCGGTTTCCGTCGTGCGAGTCGACCAGGACGCGATACCTGGCGCTCATTCCGTTCACGGTCATCCTCCTCTCGTACAACTGCATCCGCCGACCGGGGTCGGATATCCGCTGCCCTCGCTTGACCACCTTCTCGACGGCGTCCTGCACTTGGGCCCGCGTCGTGGTGGGCGGCATCAGGTCGCCTGGGCCGTGTGCACTGGTGCCAGCGATGTGGCGTTCGTCGATGTGCTGCCACCCCTCCTTCTCGTTGCCGTTCTCGATCCTCGGCTTGGTGCGGTGCGGCGAGAGTCCGAGGGGGTCGGACCAGGTGTGCGGGTTGTGGACGTAGGTGTCGGGGTTGGGAGCGGGGGCGAGGCCGAGGGGGTCGGGGGTGGTGTAGCGGGCGGTCTCGGGGTCGTAATAGCGGTTGAGGTTGTAATGGAGACGGGTTTCCGGGTCGAAGTACTGACCGGGGAAGCGCAGCGGAGTGTAGGTGGTGCTGTCGCTGGGCCATGTGGTGTTGCCCCACAGAGTGGGGGTGGTCCGCCAGCAGACGGCGTCGCCGGTGGGGTCGACGAGTTCGGTCGGGGTGCCCACCAAGTCGGTGACGATGGCGAAGAAGCGCCGGTCGACGGCGGCTTGGCCGGAGGTGGTGATGGTCTCGGTCTGGGCGATGGGATGGAGGCCGTCGTGGTCCCAACTGAGGGTATGGGGGCCGGGGAGGTACGGGGCACGGGTGGTCTGTTCGGCCAGGATGGAGCCGTCCCAGACGAAGTCGGTCTGCTCTTCGACTCCACTGCCGTCGGCCCTGAGCCGTTGCTTGGCGATGCGGCGGCCGAAAGGGTCGTAGGGGTAGTGCCAGCGAGTGCCGTCGGGGGTGGTGACGCGGGTGAGGCGGTCTTCGGCATCCCAGGTGTAGTGCCAGGTGTCGGGCTTCTTGGACAGCCGGGGGACCCGGCGGAGTGTCGTGCGGCCGGCGGAGTCGTGCTCGTAACGCACCCTGCCGGCGGCGACCAGTTGGGTTCCGGCGTGGACCCGGGAGCCGAGGGCGGCCTCGGCGCGGCCGCTGGCGGGCCACCGGGCCTCGGTGAGATTGCCGGCCGGGTCGTAGGCGTAGGACTCGCTCCAGGTGGCGGCCCGCACGGCGGTGACACGGCCACTCGCGTCCATGTCGAAGGTGCGCTCTCCGGCGAGGAGGTCGGCAACGCCGGTGAGGTTGCCGTCGGCCTGGTACGTGTACGCGCGCTGTTGGAGAACGGCTCGGGGTGTGGTGAGCCGCTGACCGGTGAGGCGATGGCGCGCGTCCCAGGTGTTGGTGAGTACGAGCTCGCCGGCGTAGGTGCGGGACAGTTCACGGCCGACGGTGTCGTGGACGAACTCGATACCGCCTCCCGGGGTGGTGAGGTTGGTGGGGCGCCCGGCCGGGTCGTAGCTCCAGACGCTGGTGTGCCCGGTGGGGGTGGAGCGACGGGTGCGGCGACCGAGCACGTCATAGCTGTAGGCGGTGGTACGGCCGTTGACGGTCTCGGTGAGCAGGTTGCCGAGCGGGTCGTGGGTACGGACCACCTCGGCGTCCGGGCCGGCCGCCCTGACCAGGTTGCCGGCGGAGTCGTAGCCGTAGGCGGTGAGGCGCCCGGCAGCGTCCTGGGAGACCAGCCGGCCGAGGACGTCGTAGCCGTAGCGGATTACCTGCCCAAGCGGATTGGTCACCCGCAGCAGTTGCCCGAGGGCGTCTGATTCGTAGGAGATGCTGCGGTGGTGGAAATCGCGTTCGCCCGTCAGGCGTCCGGCCGAGTCGTAGCTGTAGTGCCACTGGCGGCCGAGCGCGTCCGTGACGGCGACCAACTGCATGTTGGCGTCATGGGTGAAGGTGATGCGGGTGCCATCGGGGGTGGTGCGAGCGGCGAGCGTTTCGAAGTGGGTGTACTCATAGGCGGTGGTCTGGCCGAGCTGGTCAGTGTGGGACAGGCAGTTGCCCTCGCCGTCGTAGGCCCAGGTTTCGGTGGCGCCGTCCGGCGTGGTGCGGGAGGCCGGTTGACCCTCGATCGTCCACGTCAGGCGGATCATGCCGCCAAGGGGGTCCGTGACGCTGACAAGGCGTCCGAAGGCGTTGCGGTGGTAGTGAGTGGCGGTGCCGGTGGCGTCGGTGATCTCTTCCGGTAGTCCGGCGGGATTGCAACGGATACGAGTGGTCTGGCCGAGGGCGTCGGTGACGGCCGTCAGGTGGCCGCTCTCGTCGTAGCCGTAGGTCGTCCTTGCGCCGAGCGGGTCGGTGAGCGAGGTGCGCAGTCCGCTGTCGTCGTACGTCTGTCGCCAGACCGCGCCGCCGGGTTCGACGATCTCCGTGGGCAGGCTGAGTTCGCCGACGTAGGTGGCGGTGGACCGTTCGCCGTCGGGGCGGGTGACGCACACGAGGTCGCCGGCACCGTCGTAGTCGTAGCGGGTGGTGCGGCCGAGGGGGTCGGTCTCGGCGAGGAGCCGGTCGTAGGCGTCGCGTTCGTAGCGGGTGGTGTGGCCGAGCGGGTCGGTGATCGCGGTGATCTGGGAGTGTTCGTTGACCTCGTAGGCGGTGGTGTGGCCGAGTGCGTCGGTCTCGGTGTGGACCTTGAGACCGGTGGCGGGGTCCACCTCGCCGTAGCTGAAGCGGAAGCGCAGCGCGCCGTCGGTGCCGCCCTCGTCGACGACCCGGTCGTGCGCGTCGTAGGTGTAGACGTACCGGGAGTTGTTGCGGTCGGTCCAGGACAGGATGCGGCCGCTCGCGTCGTTGGCGAAGCGCATCGGCTTGCCGGAGGAGTTGTAGACGGACGCGAGGTGGCCGTCGGTGTAGCCGTAGCGCAGCAGCAGGGCGTCGTGGCCGTCCTCGCCGCCACCGGCCAGTCGCAGGGCGGTGATGCGGCCGGCGTCGACGGTGACCAGCAGTTGGTAGCCGCCGGAGTGGGTGATGGAGACGGGTGCGCCGTCGGCGTCGTAGGCGAGGTCGTAGTGGCGGCCGTGGCGGTCGCGGACCCGGGTGAGCAGGGCGATCTGCGCGCCGGGCCGGGTGGTGAAGGTGCGGGTCAGGCCGTCGGAGCGGTCGGTGAGGGTGTAGGTGCCGCTGTCCGGGTCGATGTCGAGGTCGCGGCGGGCGCCGCCCGCGGAGGCCTGGACCGGGTCGCCGGGCTCGGGATGGGGGTAGGCCTGAGTGGTGCGGTCCGGGCAGAGGTGGACGACGCCCTCGTCGTCGATCTCCAGTCGTTCGTCGAAGGTGCAGACCCAGCGCGGGCCCATCCAGCGGCCGGCGAGGTAGCCGGACTCGTAGTTGCGGGTGAACACCAGCGGCAGTGAGCCGGGCAGGGAGGCGTCGTCCTGGTCGATGAACATCCGCCCGGTGGCCATGTCGACGGGCTCGCCGCCGCCGCACACCGCGTCCTCACGCCGGCCCGCCTGCCGCGGATCCGCCACCTGGCGGCGGCCCTCGCCGCCGTGGGTGTTCCCGCGTCCGCCCCGACCCCCGCCGCCGGAGCGCGGGTGCGGGACACCCTTGCCCTCGTGCCCGGCGAGGATCTTCTCCAGGTCCTTGGCGTGCTTCGCCTCGACCTCGCGGACGTTCTTGGCGACCTTGGTCAGGTTGTCGCCGGCCTGCTTGTACAGCTGGTGGACGGCCTTGCCGGCATCGTCCGCGAGCGTCTTGCCGAGCTTCTGCGCGCCGTGTTCGAGCGCCTTGACGATCCGGTTGCTCATTCGAAGCTCACCCCCGCGAGCTTGGACTGGAGGGCCTGCGCATGGCCGGCCACGGTCTCGGCGTGCTGGTGCATGGTGCGGGCGTGCGCCTCCAGGGCGTCCGGGTTGATCCGGAAACCGGTGCCGCCCCCGCCCCCACTGCCGCCGGAGACACCGAGCGCCGACTCGGCCGCCTGGAACACCAGGCCCGACACCGCACCCGCGACAACACCCACCAGCGGGTCGATCGCGGCCTCGATCACCTGGCCGATGATGTAGTCCTCCAGCTGCTGCTCAAGGAACTGCACCAGCTTGCGCCCCGCCAGCACCGTCGCCGCCGCAGCCGCCTCCGCCGCACCCAACGTGGCCACCGCGGCCGCCTGCTCGGCGATCAACGTGGCTGCCAGTAGGACGAGTTCGGCGATCGCCTCCAGCTTCATCGCCACGATCACGTCCGCCGCCACGTCCAGTGCCGTCGCCACCACCCGGCAGGCCTGCACCAGCTCGTTCATGTGGGAGTCCGACAGCGACGCCCACTTCGCCAGCAGCGCCTCGTACGAGGCACCCTCGTACGCCTCCGACAACGCGTGGATCGTCGCCGTCGACTCCCGGTGCGCCTCGTCCACCTTGTCGGCGAACTCCCGCACGTGGTCGGCGAACTCGCGGACCTTGTCCTCGTTCACCGACGGCCAGCGGATCCCGATGAAGGCCAGGAACGACTCCACCTCACCGGGTAACTCGATCGCCATGCTGTTCCTCCCCCGTCACGGCATGTGAACCTACGATCGCACAGCAGGACGACAGTGCCGATGCCGCGGTTGCACACATGCCGCCGCCCCCGGACCTCACCGGCGGGGCCGGCGGTCCGGGGGCGGACGGGGTGGAGCGGGGATCAGGCGGCGAGGCGCTCCGCGGCGGCGTCGAGGCGGGCCAGCACGCGGTCGCGGCCGAGCAGCTCCATCGACTCGAACAGCGGCAGGCCGACGGTGCGGCCGGTGACGGCCACCCGGATCGGGGCCTGGGCCTTGCCGAGCTTGAGGCCGTGCTCGGCGCCGACCTTCTCCAGGACGGTCTTGAGGTCCTCGGCCGTCCAGGCCGCCGTGGCGAGCACGGCCCGGACGTCCCGCAGCAGCTCGGCGGCGCCCGCCTTCATCGCCTTCGCCCAGGACGCCTCGTCGGCGACCGGCTCGTCGAGGAAGAGGAAGTCCACCTGCGCGGTGATCTCCGACAGCACCGCGATCCGGGTCTGCGCGAGCGGCGCGACCTTCTCGAACACGGCGGCGTCGAAGGCCTCCGGCTGCCACGGCGCGTGCGGGGCGGCCAGCCACGGCGCACAGGCCGCGGCGAACTGCTCCGCGCCCAGCGCCCGGATGTAGTCGCCGTTGAAGGCGGTCAGCTTCTTGATGTCGAAGAACGCCGATGAGCTGTTGACGTTCTCCACGCGGAAGAGCTGCTGCAGCTCCTCGAACGGCAGGATCTCGCGGTCGTCGCCCGGCGCCCAGCCCAGCAGCATCAGGTAGTTGACCATCGCCTCGGGCAGGAAGCCCTCGGCCAGGTAGTCCTCCAGCGCCACCTTGTCGCGGCGCTTGGAGAGCTTCTGCCGCTTCTCGTTGACGATGACCGGCAGATGCGCCCACACCGGGGGCTGCGCGCCGAGCGCCTCCCAGAGCAGCTGCTGCTTCGGGGTGTTGGAGAGGTGCTCCTCGCCGCGGATCACCTGGGTGACGCCCTCGTCGAGGTCGTCGACCACGTTGGCGAGCAGGAAGACCGGGGTGCCGTCGCCGCGGGCGATGACGAAGTCCTCGATGGCGCTGTTCGGGAAGGCCGGCTCGCCGCGGATCAGGTCCACGACCACGGTCTCGCCCTCGTCCGGGGTGCGGAAGCGCATCGCCCGGCCGGCCTCCCAGTCGAGGCCGCGCTCGCGGCAGAAGCCGTCGTAGCCCAACTGCTGCGAGCCGGTGCGCTCCTGGACCTGCTCGCGGGTGCAGTCGCAGAAGTAGGCCTTGCCGGCGGCGCGCAGCTGCCCGGCCGCCTCGCGGTGCCGGTCGGCGTTGTGCGACTGGAAGTAGGGGCCCTCGAAGGCGGGGTCGGACTCGTTGATGCCGATCGCGGAGAGGGCGTTGACGATGCCGTCGATCCACTCGGGCTTGTTGCGCGCCGCATCGGTGTCTTCGATGCGCAGGACGAAGGTGCCGCCGGACTGTCGCGCCACAGCCCAGTTGTAGAGGGCGGAACGAGCGCCGCCGACGTGGAACATGCCGGTCGGGGACGGTGCGAAACGGACGCGAACAGCGGGAGCAGACATGCCGCACAGCCTACCGATCCCGCGCCCGCCCCTGCTCCGCCCGACCGCCGCCCCGAGGGCGTGCACCCGCCCCCGCACTGCCCCCGCACGGCCCGCCGCACCGCGCCGCACCACGGACGGCGTCCGGCCGCTCGCGGCCCGTCCTCTAGGATGGCGGGGTGACCGATGACACTCAGCAGGCTCCCGACCGCGGGCCGATCAGCCACCCCGAACTGCCGACCGCCTACGCCCCGGCCGAGGTAGAGGGCGAGCTGTACGAGCGCTGGGTGGACCGCGGTTACTTCACGGCGGACGCGAAGAGCGACAAGCCGGCGTACACCATCGTCATCCCGCCGCCGAACGTCACCGGTGCGCTGCACCTCGGCCACGCCTTCCAGCACACGCTGATGGACGCCCTCACCCGCCGCAAGCGGATGCAGGGCTTCGAGACGCTGTGGCTGCCCGGCATGGACCACGCCGGCATCGCCACCCAGAACAAGGTCGAGCAGCAGCTCGCCGAGTCCGGCCTCTCCCGCCACGACCTGGGCCGCGAGGCCTTCGTCGAGAAGGTCTGGGAGTGGAAGGAGAACTACGGCGGCAAGATCCTCGGCCAGATGCGCCGCCTCGGCGACGGCGTCGACTGGTCGCGCGAGCGCTTCACCATGGACGAGGGCCTGTCCCAGGCCGTCCAGACCATCTTCAAGAAGCTCTTCGACGACGGCCTGATCTACCGGGCCGAGCGCATCATCAACTGGTGCCCGCGCTGCCTCACCGCGCTCTCCGACATCGAGGTCGAGCACAAGGACCGCGACGGCGAGCTGGTCTCGATCCGCTACGGCGAGGGCGAGGACTCGGTGGTCGTCGCGACCACCCGCGCCGAGACGATGCTGGGCGACACCGCGGTCGCCGTCCACCCGGACGACGAGCGCTACAAGCACCTGGTCGGCCGGACCGTCAAGCTGCCGCTGACGGACCGCGAGATCCCGGTCGTCGCCGACGAGCACGTCGACCCGGAGTTCGGCACCGGCGCCGTCAAGGTGACCCCGGCGCACGACCCCAACGACTTCGCCATCGGCCAGCGCCACGGCCTGCCCAACGTGACCGTGATGGACGAGCGCGGTGTCATCACCGTGCACGGCCCCTTCCTCGGCCTGGACCGCTTCGAGGCCCGCTCGGCCGTGGTCGGCGCGCTCCGCGAGCAGGGCCGGATCGTCGCCGAGAAGCGCCCGTACGAGCACTCGGTCGGGCACTGCTCGCGCTGCCACACCGTGGTCGAGCCGCGGCTGTCGCTGCAGTGGTGGGTCAAGGTCGGCCCGCTGGCCCAGGCCGCCGGCGACGCGGTCCGCGACGGCCGGGTCGAGATCCACCCGAAGGAGCTGGAGCGCCGCTACTTCGACTGGGTCGACAACATGTACGACTGGTGCATCTCGCGCCAGCTCTGGTGGGGCCACCGGATCCCGGTCTGGTACGGCCCGGACGGCGAGGTCGTCTGCGTCGGACCGGACGAGCAGCCGCCGACCGGCGAGGGCTGGCACCAGGACCCGGACGTCCTGGACACCTGGTTCTCCTCCGGCCTGTGGCCGTTCTCCACGCTCGGCTGGCCGGAGAAGACCGCCGACCTCGAGAAGTTCTACCCGACCGACGTCCTGCTGACCGGCCACGACATCATCTTCTTCTGGGTCGCCCGGATGATGATGTTCGGCCTGTACGCGATGGACGGCCAGGCGCCGTTCAAGACGGTCGCCCTGACCGGTCTGGTCCGCGACGAGTTCGGCAAGAAGATGTCGAAGTCGTCCGGCACCGCCGTCGACCCGCTGGACTGGATGGACGCCTACGGTGCCGACGCCGTCCGCTTCACCCTGGCCCGCGGCGCCAACCCCGGCGCCGACGTGCCGATCGGCGAGGACTGGGTCAAGGGCTCCCGGAACTTCTGCAACAAGATCTGGAACGCCACCCGCTTCGCGCTGATGAACGGCGCCACCGTCGAGGGCCCGCTCCCGGCCGCCGAGGAGCTGACCTCGGTCGACCGCTGGATCCTCTCGCGCCTCAACGCGACCGTGGCCGAGGTCGACGCGCTGTACGACGACTACGAGTTCGCCAAGGTCTCGGACGCGCTCTACCACTTCGCGTGGGACGAGGTCTTCGACTGGTACGTCGAGCTCTCCAAGACCACCCTCGCCAAGGGCGGCGCGCAGGCCGACGCGGCCCGCCGGGTCCTCGGCGAGGTCCTGGACCTCACCCTGCGCCTGCTGCACCCGGTGGTCCCGTTCGTCACCGACACCCTGTGGACCACCCTCACCGGCGCGGAGTCGCTGGTGGTCACCGAGTGGCCGAAGGATTCCGGCTTCCGCGACGCGGAGGCCGAGGCCGAGATCGCCACCCTGCAGCAGGTGGTCACCGAGGTCCGCCGCTTCCGCTCGGACCAGGGCCTGCAGCCCGCGCAGCGCGTCCCCGCGCGGCTCGAGCTGGCCGGCACCGTGCTCGGCGTCCACGAGGACGCGATCCGCTCGCTGCTGCGCCTGACCGTGCCGGAGGCCGGCTTCGCCGCCACCGCCTCGCTGCCGGTCGCCGGCGCGACGGTCTCGCTGGACCTGTCCGGCACGATCGACGTCGCGGCGGAGCGCAAGCGCCTCGCCAAGGACCTCGCCGCCGCCGAGAAGGAGAAGGCGCAGACCACCGCCAAGCTCGGCAACGAGGCCTTCCTCGCGAAGGCCCCGGACGAGGTGGTCGCCAAGATCCGTACCCGCCAGGAGGCCGCCGAGGCCGACATCGCCCGGATCACCGCCCAGCTGGCCGGCCTGCCGCAGGGCTGACCGGGCCGCCCGGCACGGACGACGGAGGGCCGCACCCGCGCGACGGGTGCGGCCCTCCGGCACGTCCGGCCGCTCGGGCTCCTCGGGGCCTTCAGGCCACGGCCGGCCGCATCCGCCGGGCCAGCCACTTGCCGAGCTCCCAGAGCACCAGCAGCGCCAAGGGCGCCAGCAGGGCCCAGCCGAACTGCTGGACGCTGATCCGGGTGGTGCCCAGGATGCGGCGGAAGCCGTCCATCTGGGTGACCATCACGGCCAGTACGAACTCGCCGAGCGCGGCCCAGTTCATCTGCTTGCTGTCGAAGGTCGTGGTGTTGAACACCGAGGCCGTCTCGCTGCGGCACTCGAAGGCCGCGACGATCAGGCAGAGCGAGAAGGCGGTGAAGGCGATCGAGCTCCCCGTGTCCACGTCGCCGTAGCGCGACTCGCCGAGCTTGATCAGCGAGAGCAGGAAGACGGTGATGGCGAGGCCGCTCAGCCCCACGGTGACCATCACCGGCCGGGTCAGCACCGACTCCCCGCGCGGCCGCGGCGTCCGCTGCATCAGCCCGGGGCTCTCCTGGTCGAAGCCGAGCGCGAAGCCGAACGGCGCGTTCACCACGAAGTGGATCCACAGCACCTGGGGCGGCGGGAAAGGCTCGCCGCTCGCGATGTTGAGGATCGTCGCGCCGAGGAAGGTCAGCACGAAGGTGACCAGCAGCAGGAGGACGAAGCGGATGTACTTGGTGAGGTTGTCGTAGAGCTTCCGGCCCTCCGCCACGGCGTAGACGATGGTGGCGAAGTTGTCGTCGGAGAGGATCATCCGGCTGGCGTTCTTCGCCACGTCGGTGCCGCTGCCCATGGCGATGCCGATGTCGGCGGCCTTGATCGCCGGCGCGTCGTTGACGCCGTCGCCGGTCATCGCGACGACGGCGCCCTTCTTCTTGAGCGTGTTCGCCAGCAGCACCTTGTGCTCGGGCGCGACCCGGCCGACCACCCCGATGGTGTCGATCCGCTCCATCTGCTCCTGCTCGGACAGGGCCGCGAAGTCGGCGCCGAGCACGGCCTCGCCCTCGATGCCGAGCTGCCGGGCGATGGCGGCGCCCGTGGTGACGTCGTCGCCGGTCACCATCCGGACCCGGATGTGGGCGGCCTGCGCCTCGGCGACCGCCGCCTTGGACTCCTCGCGCGGCGGGTCCACCATGCCGACCAGGCTGGTCATCTGCAGGTCGGTGACCAGGGCGAGCAGATCGCCGCCGGGATCGAAGTGCGCCGGGTCGATGTCGCGGACGGCGGCGGCCATCACCCGGCGACCCTCGCCGCCCATCCGCTCGGTGGCCGCGACGGCCCGCCGGGCGAGCTCGCCGTCCCAGGGGACGGTGGTGCCGGCCGAGAGCGCGGTGGCGGCCCGGCCCATCACCGCCGGGGCGGCCCCCTTGACGAAGCAGCGGACGACCGGCCGGCCCATGGCGTCCACCGCCGAGTTGAAGGTGGCCATCAGCTTGTAGCCGGGGTCGAAGGGCAACGTGGCGAGCCGCGGGTAGCGTTCCCGGGTCGCCTCGATGTCCAGACCGGCCTTGTGGCCGAGCACCAGCAGGGCGCCCTCGGTGGGGTCGCCGACCACCCGGCCGTCCACCAGCTTGGCGTCGCTGGCGACCAGGTACGGCAGCACCGCGTCCTCGACGCCGGCCGAGGTGCCCGCGGCGTGGTGGATCCGGCCCTCCAGGCCGTAGCCGGTGCCGGAGACGGTGTAGCGGTCGGTCGGGCTGAGCACCTCCACGGCCGTCATCTGATTCATCGTCAGGGTGCCGGTCTTGTCGGAGTTGATCGCCGAGGTGAAGCCCAGGGTCTCGACCGAGGGCAGCTCCTTCACGATCGCGTGGCGCTTCGCCAGGTTGAGGCTGCCGACGGAGAGGATCACCTGGGAGACGGTCGGCAGCGCCTCCGGGATGGCCGCGATGGCCAGCGAGACCGCGCTGACGAAGAGGGCGTCCCAGGCCTGGTCGCGGCTGCGGCCGAGCGCGAACATCACGATCATGGTCAGGCCGGCCGCGCCGGCGATCCACAGGGTGAGGGTGTTGAGCTCCCGGTCGAGCGGGGACTGCTCCTTCTCGGTGGCCGAGAGCAGGCCGGAGATCTTGCCGAGCTCGGTGCCGGAACCGGTGCCGGTGACGACCAGCAGCCCGCTGCCGTGCGTCACCGGGGTGTTCATGAACGCCATGTTCGACTGCTCGCCGGGCGCCAGCCGTTCGCCGGTCAGCGTGCCCGCGTCCTTGGCGGCCGGGACGCTCTCGCCGGTGAGCGCCGACTCGTCGATCTGCAGCGCGCTCGCCTGGACGATCCGTCCGTCCGCGGGGACCTGGTCGCCCGCCGAGATCAGCACGACGTCGCCGACGACCAGCTGCTCGGCGGGGATCTCCGACTCGGTGCCGTCCCGGCGGACCCGCGCGGTGGCCTTCATCATCGACTTCAGCGCGTTCATCGCGCTCTCGGCCTTGCCCTCCTGGCGCAGGCCCACCACGGCGTTCAGCAGCGTCAGCAGGACCAGCAGGATGCCGGTGCTCCACTGCTTGATGGCCAGCGAGACCACCGCGGCGGCCACCAGGATGATCTGCATGTAGCTGCGGTACTCGTCGAGGAACCGCCGCCAGGTCGGCTTCGGCTTCTCCTCGGGCAGCGCGTTCGGGCCGTCCGCGGCGAGCCGCTCGGCCGCCCGGGCGGCGCTCAGGCCGACGGCCGGATCGACGTCGAAGGCGGCCAGCACCTCCGTCGGCGGCCGGGTGTACCAGCTCGGTGCGGGCGCAGCCGCCGCCGGGTCAGCCTGCTGGGTCATCGGCTCCCCTTCTTCTTCCGCTTCTTGCCCTTCCCGTGCTCAGCCTCGTACGGGTCGGCCTCGGCGCCGGGCGGGGCCTCGTCCTCCAGGTCGCGCCGGACGAGGCGCAGCTGCTTGCGGGCCTCGGCGCCGACCGTCGGGTACTGCGGGTCGATCCCGGCCAGGGTGTGCACCAGGACGGCCGCCGCGCAGATCCGCGCGAACCACTTGCGGTCGGCCGGCACCACGTACCAGGGCGCCCACTCGGTGCTGGTCGCGGAGAGCATCTCGGAGAAGGCCAGCTGGTAGTCGTCCCAGAAGCGGCGCTCCCGGACGTCGGCCGCGGAGAACTTCCAGTTCTTCTCCGGCAGGTCGATCCGCTTCAGGAAGCGGATCCGCTGCTCCTCGCGGGAGAGGTTGAGGAAGACCTTGACGACCTTGAAGCCGTTGTCGGTGAGGTGGCGTTCCCAGCGGTTGATGTCGCGGTAGCGGCGCTTCCAGACGTCCGGTCCGCGGGCGGCCTCGGGCAGCCGCTGCCGTTCCAGGTTCTCCGGGTGGACCCGGACGACGAGGACCTCCTCGTAGTGCGAGCGGTTGAAGATGCCGATCTCGCCGCGGCCGGGCAGCCGGAGGTTGTAGCGCCACAGGTAGTCGTGGTCGAGCTCCTCGGAGGAGGGCACCTTGAAGCTGCTGACCTTCACGCCCTGCGGGTTCACGCCGCTCATGACGTGGCGGATCGTGCCGTCCTTGCCGCCGGCGTCGAGCGCCTGGAGGCAGAGCAGCACGCCGTAGGTGTCCTGGGCGGCGAGCCGGTCCTGGTACTCGGCGAGCAGTTCGACGCCGGTGCGCAGCAGTTCGGCGCCGTCCCGCTTCTTGAGGTGGGCCCGGTAGCGGGGGTCGAAGTCGCGGGCGAGGTCGACCCTCGACCCGGGCTCCACCCGGAGCGGCGCGATGAAGCGCGCGATGGCCTCGGCTCGGTCGTCCGCCATGCCCGGGCACCTTCCGCCGGCCCGCCTCGGTCGGAGGCGGGAGTCACCTGCCACGCTCCGCCCGGGGTCCGGGTGCGGCAATCGGAGTACGGCCGTTCGGGCCGGGACAGCCGGGGCGGCCCGGGACCCGGTCGGGGCCGGGTCAGGCGGGGTCGTGGCCGGGGGAGGTCCGGGCGGCGCGGGCCAGCAGCAGGGCGGCGGCCAGACCGCCGGCGAGGACGGCGGCGGCGCCGACCAGCTGGGCGGTGCGGGAGGCCTCGGTGAAGGCGTCGAGGACGGCGGCGCGGTCCGCCTCGGTGCGGGCCGCGGCGAGGGCGGCCGGTACGGAGGCCGCGGCCGGCAGGGCGGCCGTCAGCCGGGCGTTCATCACGGCGCCGAGCGCGGCCACCCCGAGGCTGCTGCCGGCCTCGGCCATCGCACCGTCGATGCCGGCGCCGGCTCCGGCCCGGTCCGGCGGGATCGAGCCCACCACGGCCTCGACGATGGCCGGGTTGGCGACCGCGCAGCCGGCGCCCATGAGCACCAGCCCGGCGAGCAGCGGCCCGTAGCCGCCGCCGGCGAACGCGGCGGTGCAGAAGCCGGCGGCGAGCACCGTCATGCCGAGGGCGATGGAGCGGGGCGTCCCGAGCCGGGCGATCAGCCGGGCGGTGAGGCCGGTGAAGTTGAGCGCGACGACGGTGAGCGCGAACGGCGCCATCCGCAGGCCGGCCTCCAGCGGCGGGTAGCCGCGGACGAACTGCAGCTGCTGGGTGAGCAGGAAGAGCACGCCGGCGCTGCCGAAGGTGATCAGCACGACGCCGGTGACCGCCCCGGTGAACCGCCGGTCGCGGAAGAACGCCGGGTCGAGCATCGGGTGGGCCGTCCGCCGCTCCCAGTGGGCGAAGGCGGCGAGCAGCAGCAGGCCGGCCGGGGCGGGCAGCAGCACGTGGGCGGAGGCCCAGCCGTGCTCCGGCCCGGAGACGACGGCGTAGACCACCGCGGTCGTGCCGGCCGTGGAGAGCAGGGCGCCGAGCAGGTCGGGCGGGCCGCCGCCGGGGGCGCGGGACTCGGGGACGAGCAGCCGGGTGGCCGCCAGCCCGAGCAGCACCACCGGGACGTTGACCAGGAAGAGCGCGCCCCACGCGAAGTGCGCCAGCAGCAGGCCGCCGACCGGCTGGCCGGCCGCGAAGCCGAGCGCGCTGACGGCGCTCCAGGCGGCGATCGCCCGGGTGCGCTCCTCGGCGTCGAAGAGCTGCATCACCACGGCGAGCGTGCTGGTCATCAGCAGGGCGCCGCCCACCCCCATGCCGGCCCGGGCGGCGATCAGCTGCCCGGTGGTGGTGGAGAGCCCGGCGGCGAGCGAGCCGAGGCCGAAGAGGGCGAGCCCGGTGAGCAGCAGCCGGCGCCGGCCGTACCGGTCGGCGGCGGCGCCCGCGGCGAGCACCAGCCCGGCCTGGACGAGGGAGTAGGCGTTGACGATCCACTGGATGCCGGCGGTGTCCGCGCCGAGCTCCCGGCCGAGGGTGGGGACGGCCACGTTCAGCACGGTGTTGTCGAGCACCACGACGAGCTGGGCGAGGCAGATCACCGCGAGGGCCGGCCACCGGCCGGGCAGGCGGGCCTCGCGGGCGGACTCCACCGGCGCGGTGGCGGCGGTCACCGGGCCGCGGGGGCGAAGCGGGCGATCGGGTTGGCCAGGGTGCCGACCAGCTGCAGGGCGGCGGACGGGTCGGCCAGGTCGACCATCTGCCGGTTGTTGCGCAGCTGCAGCCGGTTGAGGCAGGACAGCGCGAACTCGGGCGCGAACGGGTCGTACCGGTCGAACCGGTCGGCGAGGTGCGGCACCGAGTCGCGGTAGTCGGCGACGCACTCGGCGACCGTCCGCCAGAAGCCGTCCTCGTCGAGCACGCCGTCCTCGGCGAGGGTCGCGGCGAGGTAGCGGAAGAAGCAGTCGAAGACGTCGGTGAAGATCGACAGCAGCTTCATGTCGTCGGGCACCGCGGCCCGGACGCGCCGGACGGCGGGCGGCAGCACCGCGTTCTCGTCCATGACGACGATCTCCTCGGCGATGTCCTTGAAGACCGCCCGCTGCACGGTGCCGCCGTCCAGCACGAGGATCGTGTTCTCGCCGTGCGGCATGAACGCCAGGTCGTAGGCGTAGAAGCTGTGCAGCAGCGGGGTCAGGTAGGCGTCCAGGTAGCGTCGCAGCCACACCTCGGGGGCGAGGCCGGACCGCCCGATCAGGGCGGCGGCCAGCGAGCGGCCGGCCCGGTCGGTGTGCAGCAGGGCGGCCATCGTCATCAGCCGCTCGCCGGGGGCGAGGGAGGGCACGGGGCTCTCCCGCCAGAGCGCGGCGAGCATCTTGCGGTACGGCGAGTACCGGTCGGTGGCGGCCTCGTACTGGCGGTGCCGGTAGCCGATCGCGGCGTGCTCGCGGATGATCGTCAGGCCGGTGCCGCGCAGCACCTCGTCGTCGGCGATCAGCTTGGCCAGCCAGTCGTTGATGGCCGGGGTGGCCTCCATGTAGGCGGCCGAGAGGCCGCGCATGAAGCCCATGTTGAGCACCGAGATGGCCGTCTTCACGTAGTGCCGGGACGGGTCGCTGGTGTTGAAGAAGGTGCGGATGGACTGCTGGGCGAGGTACTCGTCGTCGCCCTCGCCGAGGCAGACCAGGCGCTGCTGGGCGACCTCGCCGGCGAAGGTCACCGACAGCTTGTTCCACCACTGCCAGGGGTGCACCGGCAGCAGGTGGTAGTGGGAGAGGGAGAGCCCGCGGGCGGCCATCGCGGCGGCGAACCGGGCCAGGGTGGCCGGATCCAGCTCCTGGCGGATCAGCGTGTCGTAGTCGGTGTCCGCGCAGGAGGTGAAGACCGAGTGGTCGCGGTGCGCGGCGAGCCAGACCAGCTTGACCGGGGAGGCGGCCTCCGGGGCGTACCGGTGGTACTCGTGCACGCCGAAGCCGATCCGGCCGTTGTTGGCGACGAAGCCGGGGTGGCCCTCGGTCATGCCGGTCTCGACGGTCTGGAAGTCCGCCTCGGCGAGCTCGTCGGCGCCGAGGGCGGGCCGGGAGAGCTTGTAGGCGGTGCCGGCCAGGGTGGAGGAGATCTCCTCCAGGTAGACCGGCAGCACCTCGTCGGTCAGGCCGAGCGTGCCGCGCAGTTCGATGCAGAAGTCCAGGGCGTCGAGCGGCAGTTCCTGCTCGCCGCGGTGCCGGGTGACGGACCCGTCCGGGATCTGCCAGTGGTCGAGGGCGCGCAGCCGGGCGGTGAAGCGGTACTCCACCGTGCCGTCGTCGCTGCGGACGGCGTACCGGCCGTCGGGCAGCCGCTCGGGGGCGAGCAGCCGCTCGTGCGAGAACTCGGCGAGCGCCTTGCGGACGAGCAGCCGGTTGGCCCGTGCCCAGGCGTCCGGCGTCAGGTGGGCGACGGCTCCGGCGGGCATCATGCGGCGGCTCCTGCGAGGGCGTGCTGGAACTGGGCGCGGGTGCAGACGCTGAGCAGGGCGTCCTTCTCCGGCTTGGCGATCGGGCCGACCACCTCGAAGCCGACGGCGGCGTTCAGGGCGTGGACGGCGGTGTTGCGGACGTCCGGCTCGACGACGACGCGGCGGGTGGCCGGGTCGTCGAAGAGGAAGGCCATCACGGTGGTGATGACGGCCCGGGTGAAGCCGTGCACCGGGGTGTCGGCGGGCGCGCACAGGAAGTGCATGCCGACGTCGCCGGGCTCGGCGTCGTGGAGGCCGACGAGTTCGAGCCGGGCCGGGTCGTAGCGTTCGGCCAGGAAGGCCGGCACGCCGTCGACCAGGCCGAGGAAGGCGTCGTGGTGCGGGTGCCCGGTGATCCGCCGGTACTCGGCGCGGACGTCGTCCTCGGTGGCGTCCTGCATCATCCAGAACGCGGCCTTGGGGTGGGTGACCCAGCCGTGCAGCAGTGCGGCGTCGGCGTCCGGGTCGAGCGGGCGGACGGAGAACTCGCCGAGGCGGGCGTCGGTGCGGGTGAAGAGCGTCATGCGGGGGCGCCCTCCGGCGCGCCGAACTCCTGGAAGGCGATGGTCTTCTCGATCGGGTAGACCTCGCGGCCGGTCAGCTCGCGGACGATCCACGAGTTGCGGTACGGGCCCATGCCGAGGTCGGGCGAGGTGATGCTGTGGGTGTGGGTGCCGCCGTTCTGCAGGAAGATCCCGCGCCCGGTGGTGTCGATGCTGTAGTTGCGGGCGACGTCGAAGCGGCCGCGGCCGTCCCAGCGGATCCGGTCGTGCACCGGCTCCAGGAAGGCGGGCGGGGTGTACGCGTAGCCGGTGGCCAGCACCAGGCCCTCGGTGGTCAGCGAGAAGTCCCGCTGCTGCTCGGCGTGGTGCAGCCCGAGGGTGTAGGTGCCCGGCGTCTCGTCGTACGAGGCGCTGCGCAGCGCGGAGTTGGTGAGCAGCCTGGTCGGGACGGGGCCCTTGACGCTCTTCTGGTAGAGCAGGTCGTAGATGCCGTTGACCAGGTCGGCGTCGATGCCCTTGAAGAGGCCCTTCTGCTCGGACTCCAGGCGGTAGCGGGTCTCCTCCGGCAGGGCGTGGAAGTAGTCCACGTACTCGGGGGAGGTCATCTCCAGGGTGAGCTTGGTGTACTCCAGCGGGAAGAACCGCGGCGAGCGGGTCACCCAGTCGAGCCGGTAGCCGTGCACGTCCGTCTCGGCGAGCAGGTCGTAGTAGATCTCGGCGGCGCTCTGGCCGCTGCCCACGACGGTGATGCTGCGCTTCTTCTGCAGCGCCTGCTTGGCCTCCAGGTAGCCGGAGTTGTGCACCAGGTCGCCGCCGAGCCCGCGGCAGGGCGCGGGCAGGAAGGGCGGGGTGCCGGTGCCGAGCACCAGGTGCCGGGCGCGGTGCCGGACGGTTTCGCCGCCGGCCTCGGAGACGACGGTGTACAGGCCGTCGGCCCCGTCGTACTCGACCCGGGTGACGGTGTGCCCGAAGCGGACGCTGCGCAGCCTGGCGGCGGCCCAGCGGCAGTACTCGTTGTACTCGCTGCGCACCGGGTAGAACATCTCGCGGATGTAGAACGGGTACAGCCGGCCGCGCTCCTTCAGGTAGTTGAGGAAGGAGTACGGCGAGGTCGGGTCGGCGAGCGTCACCAGGTCGGCCATGAACGGCGTCTGCAGGGTGGCGAAGTCGAGCAGCATCCCGGGGTGCCAGTCGAAGTCCGGCTTGCTCTCCAGGAACACGCCGTCGAGGCCGTCGATCGGCTCGGTGAGGCAGGCGAGGCCCAGGTTGTAGGGACCCAGCCCGATCGCGACGAAGTCGTGGGTGGACATGCTTCTCCCGTGATGCGGAGGGGGCGGGCGGGGATCAGACCGCGGTGGGGCAGAGCTCGGGGGCGACGGCGGCCCGGTCGTTGACGTACCGGCCGGCGTGCTCGGCGAGGAGGTCGAGGACGTGCGCGATGTCGTCCACGGTGGTCTCCGGGTTGAGCAGGGTGAACTTCAGGTGGTGGCGGCCGTCGACCTTGGTGCCGGCGACGACGGCCTCGCCGGAGGCGGCGAGCGCCTCGCGGGCGTACAGGTTGGCCTCGTCGGCGAGGTCGCGCGCCGGGCCGGCGGGCGGCAGCCAGCGGAAGACGACGGTGGACAGCTGCGACTTGGTGACGACCTCGAAGCGCGGGTCCTCGGTGAGCATCTCCCAGGCGGCGGCGGCGCGGTCGACGACCTCGTCGAAGAGCAGGCCGACGGCCTCGGCGCCCATGGTGCGCAGGGTCAGCCAGAGCTTGAGGGCATCGAAGCGCCGGGTGGTCTGGATGCTCTTGTCGACCTGGTTGGGGATCCGCCGCTCGGCCATCCGGGCCGGGTTGAGGTAGTCCGCGTGGTAGGTGGCGTGCCGCAGCACGGCGCCGTCGCGGACCAGCACGGCGGAGGAACTCACCGGCTGGAAGAAGGACTTGTGGTAGTCGACGGTGACCGAGTCGGCCCGCTCGATGCCGTCCAGCAGGTGCCGGCGGGTGGGGGAGACCAGCAGTCCGCAGCCGTAGGCGGCGTCCACGTGCATCCACACCCCGGCGGCGGCGCACAGGCCGGCGATCTCGGGCAGCGGGTCGATCGAGCCGAAGTCGGTGGTGCCGGCGGTGGCGACCACGGCCATCACGGTCAGGCCCTCGGCGGTGCAGCGGGCGAGCTCCCGGGCGAGCGCCTCGGGCTTCATCCGGCGGCCGCGGTCGGTCTCCACGGAGATCACCGCGTCCATGCCGAGGCCGAGCAGTTTCGCGGACTTCTTGACGCTGAAGTGGCTGGCCTCGGAGGCGATGATGCGCAGCTGCGGCAGCAGTTCGTGCTTGGCCGGCGGGGTGTCGGCGGCGGCCGCGAGGGCGGTGCAGGCCTCTTCGCGGGCGAGCAGCAGGGCCTGGAGGTTGGACTGGGTGCCGCCGCTGGTGAAGACGCCGTCGGCGTCCGGGCCGAGGCCGATCCGCTCGGCCGTCCAGTCGATCAGGCGACGCTCGATCAGGGTGCCGCCGGCGCTCTGGTCCCAGGTGTCCAGCGAGGAGTTGACGGCGGTGAGGACGGCCTCGCCGAGCAGGGCGGGGATCACCACCGGGCAGTTGAGGTGGGCCAGGTAGCGGGGGTGGTGGAAGTAGACGGCGTCGCGGAGGTAGACGTCCTCCAGCTCGGCGAGCGCCTCGGCAAGGTCGCCGAGCGGGCGGTCGAGGTCGATGCCGGATATCTCCGGGGCCAGCCGGTCCGGGGTCGTCCCAGTGAAGGGGCGGGTGGTGGTAGAGACCTTGGCGGCGACGGTCTCGACGCCGGCCCGCAGGGACTCCCGGTAGCGCTCCACCGTGCGGTCGTTGAACAGGTGTGATCTGGCGTCCTCCAGGGTGGCGGTGCTGCCTGCCGACGGCTCGACGGTGTGGCCCCGGAAACTCATGGTCAGTCCTCAACGGTCGCGGACGGGGAGTGGAACTTAGGTTAGCCTATCCTAAGTTCCATGCATGCGCGACGGCCCGTACCCCGGAGTCGGGGAACGGGCCGTCGTGGAGGTGCGATTGACGGTGTGTCGAATTCAGTCCTCGTCAGAAGACGTGCCGGAAGCGGCCTCCAGGCGCAGCTGCTCCTCGGAGGCGCCGCGCCGCCAGTAGCCGGAGAAGGTCACCGCGGCGCGGTCCGTCCCGCGCTCGCCGACCAGGTGCCGGCGCAGCGCCCGGACGCTCCCGGACTCGCCCGCGATCCAGGCGTACGGGGTGCCCCCGGGCAGGTCGGCCGCGCGGACGGCCTCCACCAGCGGGGTCGCCCCGCTCTCCCGGACCAGCCAGGTGATCTCCACCTCCGGTCCGGCGGCCAGGTCCTGGATGTCCTGCGCGTACGGGACCTCGATCCAGACCCGGGCGCGGGTGGCCGGCGGCAGCGCGTCCAGGATGCCGCCGACCGCGGGCAGTGCCGTCTCGTCCGCGGCCAGCAGCACCCAGTCGGTGCCGGCCGGCGGCCGGAAGCAGACGCTGCGGTTGTCCTCGACCGCCGGGCCGAGCATGACCACCCGGTCACCCGGTGCGGCCTTCGCCGCCCAGGAGGCGGCCGGTCCGGCCGCGCCGGGCACGTCGACCCCGTGCAGCACGAAGTCGACGTCCACCTCGTCCGGGTCACGGCGCTGCGCGCGGACGGTGTACGAGCGCATCACCGCCCGGACGTCCTCGTCGAGCGCCCGCCAGGCGGCGAACCAGCCCTCGCCCTCCTCGACCGGCAGCACCGGGGCGTCCTGCCCGGGGTGCGGCAGGAAGAGCGAGAAGCTCTGGTCCCGGCCGCCCGAGGCGAAGCCGGCCAGCTGTGCGCCGCCGAAGGTGACCCGCAGCATCGTCGGCCCGAGCCGGCGGGTGCGGACGACCTCGGCCTCGAAGAAGCCGTACTGCGCCGCGATCGCGGAAGCGGTGGCCATGGCGGCGTCAGCTCACCTTCTTGGCGTTCCGGATCGCCTTGGCGAGGTTCTCCAGCAGCGGCGCGGCACCCGCGTACGAGAAGCGCGGCACGGCGTCCCACGGGGTGACCTGGCCGGCCTTGACGGCGGGCAGCTGGCCCCAGGCCGGCTTGGCGGCGAGGTCCTTGGGCTGCAGCGCGGTCGAGCGGTTGTCCAGCAGGATCAGGTCGGCGGGGAACTTGCCGGCGTTCTCCCAGCTGAGCGCCTCGAAGTAGTCGCCGGCCTCCAGCTTGGTCGGCACCACGATGTCCACGCCGAGCTCGGCGAAGTACATCAGGTCGGTGGAGACCTTCGGGTTGGAGACGTAGAAGATGTCCGCGCTGCCCGAACAGGCCATCACCTTGAGGCCGCCGGCGGCCTTGGCGGCCTGGCGCAGCTCCTCGGCGGCCTTCTCGAAGCGGGCCTTGGCGTCGGTGACCTTCTTTGCCTTCAGGTCCGCGCCGAGCGACTCGGCGAGTGCGGCGTACCGCTCGATCGGCTTGGTCATCGGGACGCGGGCGGTGGTGATCGCGACGCTCGGGGCGAGCCCCAGGATCTTGTCCTTGCTCTCGTCCGGCACGTACCAGAGCGCGTCCGGGTCGTACATGTGCGTCACCAGCAGCTCGGGCCGCAGCGCCGCGTACTTCTCGACGCCGAACTCGCCCCAGACGTTGCCGAGGATCTCGACCTTGTCGACCTTCAGGTCGCCGGCCGTCGGGTCGGCCTTGCCGTCGGCGGTCTTCGTCTCGCCGAAGACGCCGACGATCTGCTCGTCCAGGCCGAAGTCCACCAGGGCGGCCGCGGTGCCGGTGTACGCCACGACCCGCTTCGGGGCGGACTTGGCGGTGACCTCCTTCCTGCGGTCGTCGGTGAACGACCAGGAGCCCGCACCGGCGGGCTTCGCCGAAGAGCCCGACGCGCCGTCGGATCCCGAACCGCCGCCACTGCCGCAGGCGGCCAGCACGGCACCGAGGGCGGTGGCGCCACCGGCGGCGAGCAGGCCGCGACGGGAGAGGCGAGCGGCAGTTCTGGAACGCGGCATGACGGTGTCTCTCTCGGTTCGAAGGGGGCGGGTGCGGCGGTCGGCGCAGGCAGGGACTGGCGGCCGACCCGCAGCGGACATTAGGTTAACCTAACCTAAGTCGTTGTCCAGAGGGGGTTCCGGAATCCGGTCCCCGCCAGCGCCGGAGCACCACCCGTGTCTCTCACCAAGCCGCCACAGGCCCAAGGGGGTTCGGCCGAACCCGCCGACCTCCGACGGCGCCCGCCCGGCGCCCGCACCGCGCTGCGCGCCGCCGGCCTCCTCGCCGCCCTCGCCGTCCTGATCGCCGTCCTGGTCCTCAGCGTCGGCGTCGGCGCCAAGCAGCTCGCGCCCGCCGAGGTCTGGCACGGCCTCACCGACCCCGCCTCCGGCTCGTACACCGTCGTCCACGAGATGCGGCTGCCGCGGACCCTGCTCGGCCTGCTCGCCGGCACCGCGCTCGGCCTCGCCGGCGGCGTCATGCAGGCCCTCACCCGCAACCCGCTCGCCGACCCCGGCCTGCTCGGCATCAACGCCGGCGCCTCCGCGGCCGTCGTCTCCGCCGGCACCTTCCTCGGCATCGCCACCTTCGACGGCTACGTCTGGTTCGCCCTCGCCGGCACCGCCGCCGTCGCCGCCCTGGTCTACGCCGTCGGCGGCGGCCGCGGCGCCACCCCGGCCCGGCTCGCCCTCGCCGGCTCCGCCCTCAACGCCACCCTCTACAGCTACGTCAGCGCCCTGATGCTGCTGGACACCGGCGCCCTGGAGAAGATGCGCTTCTGGACGGTCGGCTCGCTCGCCGGCGCCCAGGCCTCCACCGTGCTCAAGGTGCTGCCGTTCATCGCCACCGGTCTGCTGCTCGCCCTCGCCCTCGCCCGGCCGCTCAACGCCATGGCCCTCGGCGACGACTCCGCCCGCGCGCTGGGCGCCCGGCCCGAACTCGTCCGCGCCGCCGCGATCACCGCCGTCACCCTGCTCTGCGGCGCGGCCACCGCGGCCTGCGGACCGATCGTCTTCGTCGGCCTGATGGTGCCGCACTTCGTCCGCGCCCTCACCGGCCCCGACCTGCGCTGGCTCTTCCCCTACTGCGCGGTCCTCGCCCCCGTTCTGCTGCTCGGCGCCGACGTGCTGGGCCGCGTCCTCGGCCGGCCCGGCGAACTCCAGGCCGGCATCGTCACCGCCGTCCTCGGCGGCCCCTTCTTCCTCTGGTTCGCACGCCGCGGAAAGGTGGCCCGGGCATGAGCAGCACCCTCCGGATCGGCACCTCCGTCTCCGTCCGCCACCGGCCCCGCGCCCTGCTCGTCGGCGCCTCGGCCGCCCTGCTCGCCCTCGCCGTCGGCGTCCTCGCCCTCGGCAGCGGCGACTACCCGATGAGCACCTCCGACGTGCTGCGCACCCTCACCGGCGGCGGCAGCCCCGCCGAGGACTTCGTCGTCAACGACCTGCGGCTGCCCCGCGTCGTCACCGCCCTGCTGGTCGGCGCGGCCCTCGCCCTGTCCGGCGCGCTGTTCCAGTCCCTCGTCCGCAACCCGCTCGGCAGCCCCGACATCCTGGGCTTCACCCAGGGCGCCGGCGCCGGCGCCCTGCTCGTCGTCCTCGCCGGCGGCAGCAGCCTCGCCCTGGCCGGCGGCGCGGTCGCCGGCGGCACCGCCACCGGCGCCGCGATCTACGCCCTCGCCTGGCGGCAGGGCGTCCAGGGCAGCCGGCTCGTCCTCGTCGGCATCGGCAGCGCCGCCATCCTCACCGGCATCAACGGCTACCTGCTGACCCGCACCCAGCTCATGGACGCCGCCCGCGCGATGCTCTGGCTCACCGGCAGCCTCGACGGCCGCGGCTGGCGCGACGCCGTCCCGCTGCTGATCGCCCTCGCCGTCCTCGGCCCCGCCGTGCTGCTCGGCTGCGGCCGCGCCCTGCGGATGCTGGAGATGGGCGACGACGCCGCCAGCGGCCTCGGCATCCGGGTCGAGCGCGTCCGCCTCGCCCTGCTCGTCTGCGCCGTCCTGCTCGCCTCGCTCGCCGCGGCCGCCGCAGGACCGGTCAACTTCGTCGCCCTCACCGCACCCCAGCTGGCCAAGCGGCTCACCCGGGCGCCCGGCCCCAACCTGCTCGCCGCCACGTGCACCGGCGCAGCCCTGCTCGTCACCGCCGACTACGCCGCCCAGCACGCCTTCGCCGGCCACCAGCTGCCGGTCGGCGTGGTCACCGGAGTCCTCGGCGGCGGCTACCTCGTCTGGCTCCTCGCCACCGAGCGCCGGGCGGGCCGGCTGTGAACAGACGGACCGCACCCCGCACCAGCACCACGCCCCGGAACGGAGAACCGACCATGGACAGCGGCGGAACGCGCCTCGCCGGCGCCGAGCTGACCCTCGCCTACGAGAAGCGCACCATCGCCGAGGGCCTGACCGTCGCCGTCCCCGACCGGTCGTTCACCGTCGTCGTCGGCCCCAACGCCTGCGGCAAGTCCACCCTGCTGCGCGCCCTCTCCCGCACCCTCAGGCCGGCCGCCGGCTCGGTGCTGCTCGACGGCCAGGACATCGCGACGATCCCGGCCCGCAAGGTCGCCCGCACCCTCGGCCTGCTGCCCCAGTCCTCCGTCGCCCCCGACGGCATCACCGTCGCCGAACTCGTCGCCCGCGGCCGCTACCCGCACCAGGGCCTGCTCCGCCAGTGGTCCGCCCGCGACGAGGAGGTCGTCACCGAGTCGATGGCCGCCACCGGCGTCGACACCCTCGCCGACCGGCTCGTCGACGAACTCTCCGGCGGCCAGCGCCAGCGCGTCTGGATCGCCATGGCACTCGCCCAGGAGACCCCGCTGCTCCTTCTCGACGAGCCCACCACCTACCTCGACATCGCCCACCAGATCGAGGTCCTCGACCTGTGCGCCCGGCTGCACGAGGAGCAGGGCCGCACCCTCGTCGCCGTGCTGCACGACCTCAACCACGCCGCCCGCTACGCCACCCACCTGATCGCCATGCGGGACGGCAAGGTCGTCGCCTCCGGGCCGCCCGCCGAGATCGTCACCGCCGACCTCGTCGAACAGGTCTTCACGCTGCCCTGCCGGGTCATCGACTGCCCCGAGACCGGCACCCCGCTGGTCGTCCCCGCCGCCCGCCGCGGCGCCGCCCGCCCCGAAGGGAGCCGGGCATGACCGCCCGCACCTACCGCGACGCGTACGGCATCCCGCACCTGCGCGCCGACGACCCGCTCGAACTCGCCCGCGCCCAGGGCCGCAACGCCGCCGCCGACCGCGCCTGGCAGATCGAGGTCGAGCGGCACCGCGCCCGCGGCACCTCCGCCGCCTTCCTCGGTGCCGACGCCCTCGGCTGGGACGTCTTCGCCCGGCGGGCCCGGCTCGCCGACACCGCCCGCCGCTGCTACGACGCCCTCGCCCCGGCGACCGCCGCATGGGTCCGCGCCTACGTCGACGGTGTCAACGACGGGCTCGCCGAACACGGCCACCGGGCCCCCGAGTTCGCCGCCGCCGGGACCACCCCCGGCCACTGGGAGCCGTGGACCCCGCTCTCCGTCTGGCTCTCCCACCACGTCCTGTTCGCCGGCTTCCCCACCAAGCTCTGGCGCGACCGGGTCGCCCGCGCCCTCGGCGAGGAGCACACCGAACTCTTCGCCACCGACGGCCCCGGCACCTCCGGCAGCAACGGCTGGCTGATCGCCGGCGGGCGCACCGGCAGCGGCGCCGCCCTGATCGCCGGAGACCCGCACCGCTTCGTCGAGGACCCGGGCATCTACCAGCAGGTCCGGCTGGCCTGCCCGGAGTACGACGTGATCGGCCTGGCCGTGCCCGGCGTCCCCGGCATCGGCCACTTCGGCCACACCGGCGGCGTCGCCTGGGCGATCACCAACGCCATGGCCGACTACCAGGACCTGTACCGGGAACGGCTGCGCCGCACCGACGGCCTCGGCGGCCCCGGCGTCGAGGCGCTCGGCCCGGACGGCTGGCAGCCCGCCGCCGTCCACCGCGAGACGGTCGAGGTCGCCGGCGCCGGACCGGTGGAGATCGAGATCGTCGAGACCGCCCGCGGACCGGTGATCACCGGCGGCGCCGACGGCGAAGGGGAGGCCCTCAGCCTCCGCTGCCTGCCGCGGGTCGACGTCGAACTCGGCTTCGACGCGCTGCCCGCCCTGCTGCGCGCCCGCACCGTCGACGACGTCGACCGCGCCTTCGACCACTGGATCGAGCCGGTCAACGTCGTCCAGGCCGCCGACACCGCGGGCGGCCTGCTGCACCGGGTCGCCGGCGCCGTCCCGGACCGGCCCCGCGCCAACAGCCTGCGGCCCGTCCCCGCCTGGGAGGCCGAGCACGCCTGGCGCGGCCGGCGCCCGATGCCGCGCGCCGAGGTGGACGGCACCGCGGTGATGGCCAATCAGCGGGGCCTCGCCGCCCCGCTCGGCGTGGAGTTCGCGCCGCCGCACCGGGCCGACCGGATCGCCGACCTGCTCGCCGCCCCGGTCGCCTGGACGGCGGCCGACATGGCGCTCGTCCACATGGACACCCACCTGGCCTCCGCCGCCCCGCTGCTCGACCTGCTCGCCGCCCTCGACGCCCTCAGCCCGGCCGCCGAGAAGCTCCGCGACCGGCTGCTGGCCTGGGACCGCCGGATGGCGGCCGACTCCACCGACGCCGCCCGGTTCGCCGAGCTGCGCTCCGCCGTCGTCCGCCGGTTCGCCGCCGAACCGGCGCTCGCCGGCCTCACCGGGCCCTCGCCGTACCCGGAGCCGTTCCTGCCCTGGCTGGCACTGCTGCCCAGGATCGCCTACGCGCTGGAGACCCTGCTGGCGGAGGACCGGCTGCCCGGCGTGGACCGCGCCGCGCTGGTGCGGGCCGCCGCGGAGGAGACCGCCGCCGCCGAGGACACCGGGCGGACCTGGGGCGCCACCCACCGGCTGGCGCCCTGGCAGGCGCTGCCCGGTGCCGACGGCGGATCCGACGAGGACCGGCCGGGGCTGGCCGGCGACCACGACTGCGTGCTCTCCACCTCCAGCGTGCCCGGCTTCACCGACCGCAGCGCCCGCGGACCGGCGGCCCGGTACGTCTGGGATCTGGCCGACCGCGACAACAGCCGCTGGGTGGTGCCGTTCGGCGCCTCCGGGTTGCCCGGCCACCCGCACCGGCGCGACCAGCTGCCGTTGTGGCTGAGCGGCGGCCTCGCACCCGTCACCACCGACTGGACCCGCCTCACCGAGGAGCCGTGATGACCGCCGACACCCCCGCCCGGGCGGCCCTGCCCGCGGACCGCCCGGCGCTGCACGAGGAGCGGCTGCCCGTCGTGGGTGCCGTCCGGATCGTCGAGCTGGACCCGGCCGCCGACGCCGGACTCGTCCACCGCTGGGTCACCGAACCGCGCGCCCGCTACTGGGGCATGCTCGACGCCGACCGCGAACAGGTCCGGGAGACCTACGAGTTCGTCGACTCGCTGACCACCCACCACGCCTTCCTCGCGCTGCGCGACGGCCGCCCGGCCGCGCTCTTCCAGAGCTACGAACCCGAGCACGACCCGGTCGGCGAGTGCTACGACGTCCGGCCGGGCGACCACGGGATGCACCTGCTGATCGGCCCGGCGGACGGCCCCCCGCAGCACGGCGTCAGCCGGGCGCTGGTCGGCGTGTTCGTCCGCTTCCTGCTCGCCGACCCGGGCCGCCGCCGGATCGTCGCCGAGCCCGACGCCCGCAACGACCGGGCGATCGCGCTGCTGCGGCGCTGCGGCTTCGAACCCGGCCCGGAGATCGACAAGCCGGAGAAGCGGGCCCGGCTGGTCTTCCTCGACCGGGAGGCCGCCGAACGGGCCTGACCCGGACTCAGACCGTCAGCACGATCTTGCCCCGGGTGCCGCGCGACTCGATCAGCGCGTGCGCCTTCGCGGCCTCCTCCAGCGGCAGCACGTGCTGCACGTGCGGGCGCAGCCGGCCCTGCCCCGCCAGCTCGGCCAGGGCCGCCAGCCCGGCGGCGTCCGGCGCGACGGCCGGCCCGGCGAGGCGCCGTCCGGCCGCCGCGGCCGCTGCGGTGAGCTCCGGGCTGTTCCGCTCGATCAGGGTGATCAGCATGCCGTCCTCGGCCAGCAGCGGCAGCGAACGCCGCCCGTATCCGCCGACGCCGTCCAGGACGACGTCGAGCCCGCCCAGCCCGGCGGCGAAGTCGCCGGCCCGGTAGTCGATGACGCGGTCCGCCCCGAGCGAGCGGACGAAGTCGTGCTTGGCCGCGCTCGCCGTGGCCAGTACCTCCGCGCCGCGGGCCCTGGCGATCTGCACCGCGAGGTGGCCGACCCCGCCGCCCGCGCCGTGCACCAGCACCCGCATGCCCTCCCGCAGGCCGGCCGTGCCGACCAGCGCCTGCCAGGCGGTCAGCCCGGCCAGCGGCAGCGCGGCGGCCCGCACGTGGTCCAGGCCGGCCGGCTTGCGGACGAGGTGCCCGGCCGGCGCCGCGACGTACTCGGCGTAGGCGCCCGCCGGCCGCGGGAAGCACGGCATGCCGAAGACCTCGTCGCCGACCCGGAACCGGGTGACGTCCGGGGCGACCTCCTCGACCACGCCCGAGACGTCCCAGCCGAGCACGAACGGCGGCTCGCCGAGCATCGGCAGCGCACCCGCCCGGACGTGGGCGTCCACCGGGTTGACCGAGGCGGCGTGCACCCGGACGAGCACCTCGCCGGGGCCGGCGACCGGGCGGACGGCCTCGGCCGGGACGAGGACGTCGGGGGTGCCGAAGGACTGCTGGACGATGGCGCGCAAGGGGTGCTCCTGGTGGCGGCGGGGGTGCGGCGGGACGGTCCCGCCGATCGGTTCGGTGTCCACCGTAGGAACCATGTGCGAGACGATGAATGGCTGATCGACTCGATTCGATGTCCGATCGTCTCCAGGTGGTGGGCGGGCGGATAGGCTCGCCGGGTGGACATCCTCACCGACGCCGTCGCCTCCGTACGGACCGGCAACCCCGTCTCCGCCCGCACCGACTGCCGGGCGCCCTGGGGCCTGCGCTTCGCCGAGCAGGCCGGCGCCGGCTTCCACGTGGTGCTCGCCGGCACCTGCTGGCTGATCGAACCCGGCGGCGCCACCACCCGGCTCGGCCCCGGCGACATCGTCTTCGTGCGCAGCGGCCGGGAGCACGTCCTCGCCGACGACCCCGGCTCCCCGGTCGTGGACTACCGGGCCGACCTCAGCTGGCCCCGGCCGCCGACGCCGAGCCCCGCCGATCCCGGCACCGGCCCGGTCAGCACGATCCTCTGCGGCTCCTACCTCCTCGACCAGGAGCGCCCGCACCCGCTGGTCGCCACCCTGCCCCCGCTGATCCACCTGCCGGCCCGGCGCGGCCGCCACACCGCCCTCGCCTCCGCGGTCGACCTGCTCGCCGCCGAACTGGAGCGGCCCGGGCCCGGCTCCGACGGCATCGTCGCCCAGCTGATCGACCTGCTGCTGCTCTACATCCTGCGGGCCTGGCTCGACGAACAGCCCGACGCCGCGGCAGCCGGCTGGGCCGCCGCCCTGCGCGACCCGGCGATCGCCCCCGCCCTGAAGGCGATCCACGCCGACCCCGGCGGCACCTGGACGGTCGAGAGCCTCGGCGCGGGCGTCGGGCTCTCCCGGGCCGCGTTCGCCCGGCGCTTCACCGCCCTGGTCGGCGAACCGCCGCTCGCCTACCTCACCCGCTGGCGGATGACCACCGCGGCCGGCCTGCTGAGGCACTCCGACACCCCGATCGCGGTGGTCGGGGACCGGGTCGGGTACCGCTCCGAATTCGCCTTCGCCAAGGCCTTCAAACGCGCGTACGGGCAGCCGCCCGGCCAGTACCGGCGGCGGGCCCGCGAGGCCGCCTGACCCCTGCGCGGCGGCGTTCGGTCCGGTGCGTCCAACACGCCGAGGTCGGCCGAGGGGGCGCGGGCGGGCGGTCCGCGGCGGATACTGGCGCCATGGTCCAGAACCCAGAGAACCCGGAGTTCCCCGAAGACTACGACGAGGAGTCGCCGGCCGTCATGGAGGCGGAGGACGAGGAGCGGGAGGTGGCCGAGCGCCAGGTCGACGAACTGGAGCAACTGCGCGAGCGGCGGGCCCTCGGCGCGGACCAGGCCGACGACGGCGACGCCGTCGAGCAGTCCATCGTGGTCTCCCTCGACGAGGACGACTACCGGGACTGAGGCAGCCGCGGGCAGCACCCCCACGGGCAGCACCCCAGTGGCAGCACCCCAGGGGCGCGGGGAACTGCGCAGTCCGGGAGCGGGTACGCCACAGAATTTCGGGCCGCGCGCTGATCCGTAGGGCAGCCCCATCCGACTTGCGCAGTTCTCCCCAGCCTTCGGCCGGGAGGTGCCCCCACGCGCCCCTGGGGCGTTGCCTACAGGGCCCGGCGGCGCTGGAGCCAGGTGAAGGCGAGCCAGCCCGGGAGGACGGGCAGCAGGAAGACCAGCAGCCGGAAGAGCATCACCGCGGCGAACGCGCTGCCCTGGTCCATGCCGCCGGTGTGCGCCAGGCCCTCCGTCAGCAGACCCTCCACCACGCCCGCGCCGCCCGGCGTGGGCGCCGCGGAGCCGGCCGCGTTGCCGGCCAGGAACACCACCGCGACCGCGCTGAAGGACGGCCGGGCGCCGACCGCCAGTGCGCAGCAGTACAGGCAGGCCACGAAGGCCGTCGAGACCAGCAGTTGCCCGGCGATGCCGGCCGCCAGCTTGCCCGGCTGCTGCAGCAGGTCGAGCAGGCGCGGCAGCACCTCGGCCCGCAGCGGCCGCAGCAGGCCGACGACCCGCCGCCGCAGCCAGGGCACGGCGAGCGCGGACAGCAGGACGGCGGCGACCAGGCCGAGGCCGGCCGCGAGCCAGGCCGGGCTGGGCAGTTCGGTCTGCGGTCCGAGGCCCACCAGGGTGGTGAAGAAGGCGAGTTGCAGCATGTGCAGTGCCAGGCCGACCAGCTGGGAGGCGCCCACGCTGGAGAGTGCCTGTGCGGTGGGGATCCCGCTGGCCTGCAGGAACCGGGTGTTCAGTGCGATGCCGCCCACTCCGCCGGGTGACACCAGTTTGACGAAGGAGCCCGCCACTTGGGCGGCGAGCGCGCCGCGCGGGTCGAGCCGTTCCGGGACGAAGCCGATGAATCCGAGGGCCGCCGCGCCGTAGCTGGCGACGGCCGCCAGGACGGCCGCCGAGAGCCAGAACGGGTCGGCGTCGGCGACCGCGCGGAAGGAGTCGAGGCCGGAGCCGAACAGTGCCTGCAGCAGCAGGTACCCGCCGGCCATGCCGGCGGCGACGGTGGCGAGGGTGCGCGGCCGCAGCCGTTCCAGCCGGACGGGTTCCGCCGGTGCCTGCGGGCGCAGCCGGAGCACTTCCGCGCGTATCGCGGCGGCCAGTTCGGGCTGTGCGGCGAGGGCGTCGCGGGTCGCCCGGGGCAGGGCGATCGGCTGCAGCAGCGGCAGCGCGGCGCCGATCGTGGCGGGCCCGAGCACCGTGGCGCCGGCGGCCACCGCCCGTTCCGGACCGGCCTTCAGGGCCAGCGCGGTGAGCATCCCGGCCACGTCGAGGCGCAGCAGGAGTTCGCCGGCCGCGATCTCGCCGTACGCGAGTTCGGTGAGCTGCACCGCGCCGTCCGGGCCGAGGCGGACGGTGTCGGGGCCGAGGGTGCGGTGGGCGATGCTGCGCCGGTGCAGCAGCCGCAGCTGCTGCCAGGCGTCGTGCAGCACCTCGTCGGTGACCTCGTCCGCGGGGACGTCGCCGAGCGGCCGGCCGGGCAGGTGGCGGTAGGCCACCAGGGCGGCGTCCGGACCGAGTTCGGCGGCGGCGAGCGGCTCCGGGGTGCGTACCCCGGCGGCGAAGGCTGCGTGCGCCACCAGGGTCTGGTGCTCCAGTCCTTCGCGCAGCGAGCGCAGGCCGAGCGGCAGCGGGGCGGTGCGCAGCCGCAGCAGTTGCCAGACGTGCTGCGGCAGGCCGAGGGCGGCGGCGCGCCGGTCGAGCAGCCGGACGTCGAGGTCGGGCCGGTCCTGGTGCTGGGTCACCAGGTACCGGCAGGGGCCGGCCACCCGCACGGTGTTCGGGCGGGTCCCGGCGTTGCGCAGGGTCACCCAGAGCTGCAGTTCGGACGGCTCCCGGGTGGGTTCGCCGACGGCCCAGGCGACCAGGTGCGCGGTGGTCCAGCCGACCAGCAGCGCGAGCAGCACCGACAGCGGGGTGGCGTAGCCGGTGAGCAGGCCGGACAGCCCGGCGGCGGTGAGGGTGGCGGCGAGCGAGGCGCGCCAGCGGGGCAGTCCGCCGGTGCCGACCGCGGTCATGAAGGCCAGGACGGGGGCCAGGTGTCCGTACACCGGGTCGGTGCGGCCGGGGCCCTCGGGGAAGGGGTGGGTGAGCGCGGTGAGCCCGCCGACCGCGAGGTCGAGGAGGAGCGAGACGGCGTAGGCGAGGACGGCGGCGAGCACCCCGTCGGCGACCTGCCGGCCGGCTCGGCGCAGCACCCGGCCGACGGCGAAGGCGAGCGGCACCAGCAGCAGGGCGGCCGCGCTGCAGGCGGCCAGCAGCCGCACCGGGGGTCGGGGGAGCAGGCCGGTGCCCTCGACGACGTCGGCGTCCAGACCGCCGGCGGTGCCCTGGGCGTACTGGGCGAGCAGCAGGAGCAGGCCGATCGCGGTGAGCCCGATCAGGGCGCGGATCAGCGCCGCGGGGTGCCGCACCCGGCGGTGACGCGGTGTCGCGGGCGCGGTCCGCAGTTCTCCTGCAGGGGTCAGCGTGGCCACGCGGCATGCTCCCACATCCCCCGGACGGGGGAGTGCGATGCCGGTCACGAGATCCGCCCGGTTGCCGGGCCGGGCCTGCGGAGGCTCGTCGGGCGGGTGTCCGGGCCAAAGGTGCGGGGTCGGCGGGCGGGGGGGGTACAGGAAGGAGTGAAAACGCTAAAATCCGGACATAACACCCCGTGCGGTCGGCGTTCCCCGAGTCCCGCGGCCCCCGCGGGCGGCCCGGCTGCGGAAGGGAGGCCGACCATGGCCAAGCAGACCACCGGCAAGATGACCAAGCTCCGCCGCGGCACCCAGGAACTGCTCGAACGCCGCGGCATGGCCACCAACCCCGGCCCGCTCGCCCCGCAGCTGCACACCGACACCGCCTCCGCCGCCCGCAACGGGCCGTACTTCGGGGACGCGGTGTTCAGCCACGGCGGGCGCCGCTCCGACACGACGGCGGGGCCGATGGCCGGCGTCGCCCACCACGTCGAGCTGCCGGGCCACCGGCACCGCGGCGCGGAGAAGCACTCCGCGCACTGAGACGGCCTCCGCCCGCGCACGGCCGCGCCCCGCCGACGCCGACGGGGCGCGGCCGTGCGCGCCCGTACGGAAGAGTGGGCCCGTGCCGCCGCCCGGCGGCCGTCCCCGACGCGGAGGAGCACCGCATGTCCGACAGCCCCCTGCTGCAGACCCGTGAGGAGTGGCTCGCCTCGCTGACCAGGGTGTACGCGGCCGCCGGCTGCCTGATCACCGACCCGCAGGGCCGGGTGCTGATCGTCAAGGCCGGCTACCGCGAGCACTGGCAGTTCGTCGGCGGGACGGTCGACCCCGGCGAGAACCCGCAGCAGTGCGCCACCCGCGAACTGCACGAGGAGACCGGCATCGAGAAGGAGGCCGGCGAGCTGCTGGCCGTCGCCTGGACCAACCCCTCGGGCGAACTCGACCACCCCGCCTGCCACTTCCTCTTCGACCTGGGCACCCTGCCGGCCGACACCCCGATCACCCTGCCCGCGGGCGAACTCGACGATCACCGCTGGGCGGAGGTCGACGAGGCGCTCGAACTCCTCGGCCCGGCCCGCTCGCTGCGCCTGTCGGCGGGCCTCGCCGCCCGCGCCGACGGCCGCACCCGGGTCGTCACCAGCCCGGTCAGCGGCCTCTGAGCGGCGACCGCCGCGTCACAGGGCGAGCTTGAAGCCGTCGTGGCTGCGCTCGAACCCCAGTGAGGCGTAGAAGCGGTGTGCCTCGGTCCGCCGCTTGTTGCTGGTCAACTGCACCAGGGAGCAGCCCTGTTCGCGGGCCCGGTCGATCGCCCGGGCCAGCAGCAGCCGGCCCAGCCCGCCGCCGCGCCGGTCGGCCCGGATCCGGACGGCCTCGATCAGCGCCCGCTCCGCCCCGCCCCGGCCGAGGCCGGGGATGCGGGTCAGCTGCAGGCAGCCGAGCACCGTGCCGTCGCCCTCGTCGAGCACCAGCAGTTCGTTGCGCGGATCCGCCTCGATGGCGGCGAAGGCCGCCTCGTAGGCTGCACCGATCCGCACCGACGCCGGATCGGTGACGGCGGACTCGTCGGCGAGCAGGGCGAGCACGGCAGGCAGGTCGCCGCGGACGGCGGTACGGACGATCACACGGGGAGTCTGGCAGATGGAGGTCGTGGAGTACCCGGAGGCCGAGGTGCCGGCCCGGCTCCGGGCCCAGGTGTGGGCCCTGCAGGAGCGGGCCTGGCCCACCGGGGCGCCCGACCCGGGGGTGAGTCACGACCCGGCGCTCGACCCGCGGAGCATGCTGCTGGTCGACGGGCCGCGGGTGGTGGCCGCGCTCGACCTGCTCGGCAAGGACCTCCGGCACGGCGGCGAGGTGTTCGCGGCCCGAGGGCTGTCCGCGGTGGTCACCGACCCGGCCTGCCGGGGCCGCGGCCACGGGCTGGCCCTCGTCACGGCGGCCCGCACGCGGATCGCCGCGCTCGGCGCCGACCTCGGCCTGTTCACCTGCGACCGGCCGCTGCAGGGGTTCTACGAGCGGGCCGGCTGGGAGGTGCTGCCCGGGGCCGTCCTGGTCGGCGGAACGGCCGAGGAGCCCTTCCCGAGCGACCGGCCCGGCTTCGACAAGGCCGTCCTCGCCGGGTTCTTCTCCGCGCACGGCCGGGCCCGCCGGCACGGCTTCGACGGCGCCCGGATCGCGCTCCACCCGGGCACCGTCGACCGTCTCTGGTAGCGGCCCCGGCCCGGGTGCGTCAGGCCAGCAGCCGGGCCCGGACCGCCGCCGTGTCGGCCGCCGGCAGGAAGACGCCCGGCTCGAACTCGGCGATCGTCTCCAGCAGGGCCGCCTCGGCCGTGGTGCCGGCCCGGTCCAGCACCGCCTCGATCTCGGCGGTCTCGTCGGGCCGGCCCAGCATCGCCCAGAGCGGGCGCAGGTTCCCGGCGCTCAGCAGGTAGTCGTCGACGATCGCGTCGGCCGCGACCCCGGCCACGGCGAGCAGCACCAGCGCGGCGAGTCCGGTGCGGTCGCGGCCCGCGCCGCAGTGCACCACCACCCCGCCCGGCGCCGCCCGGCCGACCGCGGCCACCACCTCCGCCACCGCCCGCGGGCAGTGGTCCAGGTACGGCCGGAAGGCCAGCGGGGTGCCGTCCAGGCCGCCGAACCGCGCCCACCACTCCGGTCCGGCCAGCTCGTCCAGCGGTACCCGGACCAGCTCGATGCCGTCCGGGCGCTGCAGCAGCGGCCGGTACTCCTCCTCGTTGCGCAGGTCGATCACGGTGCGGATGCCGTACGCCTGCAGCGCGGCCCAGCCCTCGGCGGTCAGCCGGTCCAGGTTGTCGGCGCGGACGACGGCCCCGCGCCGCGTCCGCCGGCCGTCCCGGGTGGGCAGCCCGCCGAGCTCGCGCACATTGAGGCAGCCGTCCCACACCAGGCGCCGATCGTCCGTCATGTCCCGTTCCCCCCAAGCCGTTGCGGGGCCCCTGCGGATCCCCCTCAGAACAGACTCCCGGGGGTGCGCCGATGGTTCCCCGGACGCCGCCCGCGCCCGGCGGTTCAGCCGCCGAAGGACCAGAGGTGGCGGCCGGCCGTGTCGCGGCAGCCGACGGCGCCGAAGCGGGTGTCGCCGACCGAGAGGAAGCCGGTGGCGGCGCCGCGGAGCACCTCGCGGGCGACCCGGTCCGCCGGCGACCAGTCGCCGTACAGCCGCAGCACCCGGTCGGTCAGCTCCGTCCGGCGGATCGGGGCGACGTCGGCGAGCCGAAGCGCGGCGTTGACGTCCACCAGCTCCTCGGGGCCGAGGTAGCGCTCGGTGCCGCCGGAGGCCGCCTCCAGGCGGCGGAGCAGCTCGGGCAGCCCGTAGTGGCGCACGGCCGCCACCGTGTCCTGGACGGCGACCGCCCAGCGCGGGCCGGGCGTGATCTGCCACCACACGTCGCCGCCGACCGGCAGCAGCCGGCCTATCCGGGTGTGCCAGGACTCCAGGCCGGTGACCGCGTTCGGGTCGGGCCGCACCGCCCGTCCGGGCCGGTCGGCCGCCCAGGCGGACTTGCGGGTGAGCCCCAGGTTCACCGTGTAGCGGACGACGCGGTCGTCGGCGGTGCCGAGCTCGACGCCGAGCAGCGCCCAGTGCTCCTCGTCGGGCAGGGCGAAGGTGTGCCGCCAGCCGGTGAAGCCCATGGTGCGCAGGGCGGGCGCGAGATGGTCGCGCATGCCCTCCGCGAAGAGCGTCCGGGCAGTGGTCATCACGGTGTCCTGGGGGTAGGCGGGGTCCGGGGGTGGAGGACCGGGCGGGCCGCGGGGGGTGGAGCGGCCCGGTCCAACGTATGCCCCGGTCACCTCTGTCGGACGCGGACGAATGACAGCTGCTGCCAGGACATTGGTCCTGCCGGCCGCGGACTTCGGGCCCGAACCACGGACCTCGCCCTGCCGCCCCACGGCCGCGCCGTGATGGCCCATGATGTGGCGGGTGCACAGTGCAGATCACCACGGCCCGGGCGTCGGCGACCCGGCGGGCCACACCACCAGCCCGGACCACCCGCCCGGCCGGACGGCGGACCTCACCGCGGCCGTGGCGGCCGCCCGGAACGGCGACGAACAGGCCTTCCGCCTGCTCTTCAGAGCCGTCCAGCCCGGTCTGCTGCGCTATCTGAGAGTGCTGGTCGGCGGCAGACCCGAGGACGCCGAGGACATCGCCTCCGAGACCTGGCTGCAGGTCGCCCGCGACCTCGCCGGATTCCAGGGGGACTCGGACGGCTTCCGCGGCTGGGTGGCCACCATCGCCCGCAACCGCGCCATGGACCACCTGCGCCGCCAGCGCCGCCGCCCGGTCGCCGACCTGCCCGTCGAGCACCTGCTCGACCTCGCGGCCGCCGAGGACACCGCGCACAGCGCCATCGCCACCGTCACCACCGAGGACGCGCTCGCCCTGATATCCCGGCTGCCCCGGGACCAGGCCGAGGCCGTCCTGCTGCGCGTGCTGCTCCAGCTCGACGCGGAGAGCGCCGCCCGGGTGCTCGGCAAGCGCTCCGGCAGCGTCCGGATGGCCGCCCACCGCGGACTGAAGCGGCTGGCCAAGCTGCTCGACCAGACCGGCGGACCGGCCGCCGGACTGCCCCGGCAGCAGCCCGCCGAAAAGAATTCCGCGCAGGGTGTGACACGCGCGCGGACCGCGACGCTGAAGGACATGAGATGAGCAAGAACCGATCCCGCCGGATCGACCGGGACACCGCCGAGCAGCTGCTCGGCGGCGCCGCGGTCGGCTCGGAGGCCGGTCCGGCCTCCCTCACCGGTCATGCGGCCCTCGCCGGGCTGCTCGCCGCCGCGGCAGCCCCACCCGCCGACGGCGCACTGCCCGGGGAGGAACGGGCCGTGGCCGCCTTCCGGGAGGCTCGTCGCACACCTGCACCGCAACCCGGGAGAGCGACCATGGCGGACCACGCGCGAAGGAGGACCTTCACGCTGAAGGCACTCGTCGCGGCGTTCGCCGTGACCGCCGTCGGCGGCGTCGCCGTCGCCGCGGGCACCGGCAACCTGCCGCAGGCCCTCGGCGGCAGTCCGGCCAAGGGGCACGCCCCCGTCGCGCCGGACGCCTCCCCGACCGACCCGGCCTCCGCCTCCCGCAACGGCCACGGCACCCCTAGCGGGCGCCCGGCCCCGTCCGGCAGCGCGGGCCGCACCGACGCGGCCGGCTCCCCGTCGGCCGGCTCCCAAGCGGGGGGCTCCGCCTCGGCGGCCTCCGCGCTGCCCGACCTCGCGGCGCTCTGCCAGGTCTGGACGGACCGCTCGCGCAGCGGCACCAAGCCGCGCGACCTGCTGGCCGAGCCGCGGATGGCACCACTGGTCGCGGCGGCCGGCGGCACCGCCAAGGTCGACTCGTACTGCAAGTCCGGCAAGGGCAGGACCGCCACGGCGAGCCCGTCCGCGACCACCGGTACGGGGCACGACGGCGGCCAGCCGAGCGCCTCGCCGACCAAGGCGGAGCGGACCTCGACCCGCACCGCCGCGCAGAACCTCACCGACACCGTCGACAAGGCCGGTGCCGCGGTGAGGTGACACCACAGACTCCGGACGGCCGGCGGGCACACACCCCCCCCGGGCTCGGCGGCCGTCCGGTGACCGCACCACCCCGAAGACTCCGGGGGGTCGGTGGGTTCCCCCGTGCCCACCGCCTCCCCGGGAACCGCTCCGGACGGGCGCAGGAACTCCCCCGGGTCCTTGTGCCCGTCCGGATCCGCCCCGACGGGCGCCCCGGAACCCCGGGCGGGCGGTGGATTCCCCCGTGTCCACCGCCCACCCGGCCGTGCCGGGCCCGGGGGCGACGATTGGAGCACCCGTGACCGACGACACGCTGCGGATCCCCCGCGTGACGGCGCCACGACCGGACGCCCCGGTGTTCGTCGACGGCAGCGGGCGCCGCCGGCGGCTGGTCCGCCGGGCCGGCTGGCTGCTCACCGTGCCCGCCGTCGGCTACCTCGGCCTGCTGGCCTCCAGTCTGGTCGGCGGCCCCGTCCTGGACGCCCCCTTCCTGCCGGCCCTGCCCGCGCACACCGCGACCCCGGCGGCCACCGTGCCCGCCCAGGCCCCCGTACCGGCCGCAGCGGGCTCCGAACCGGCGTCCGGCCCCGCCGGTGCGGCCGGACCGACCGGCACCCGCAGCACCGCGACCACCCGGCCGACGGTGCCCGCCACCCGCACCACGGCGCCCGCCACCCCGCAGCCGACCGCCACGGCGACCACCGTGCCGAGCCCGACCCACGGTCGCTCCACCGCACAGCCCGGCCGCAAGCCCACCAAGACCCCGTGAGCGCCGCCCCGTGACCACCGCCACCCGCCCCCGCAGGAGCCGCGGCCGCCGGGCCGCCGTCCGGCAGACACCGCTGCGCACCCACTGGCTGCTGCTGACCGTGCTCGTCCTCACCCTGGCGGCCGCGCTGCTGATCCAGGGCTACACCCGGCACATGTACGGGAACACCGCGGACGGTGCAGCCCGCGCCGACGGGAGCAGTGCGGCCGTCCCCGAGCAGGTGCGCACCGGCGGCCCGGTGATCGCCGCGTCCGAGGACGGTTCCGCCCGTACCGCCCGCCCGGCCACCGGGACGATCGCGCTCACCTTCGACGACGGCCCGGACCCGCGCTGGACCCCGCAGGTCCTCGACGTGCTCCGCCGCCACGGCGTGCACGCCACCTTCTTCACCGTCGGCACCCAGGTCGCCGACCACCCCGACCTCGCCCGCCGGATCGTCGCCGAGGGCCACCAGATCGGCGTGCACACCTTCACCCACGCCGATCTCTCGGCCGTCGCACCCTGGCGGCGCACGCTGGAACTCCGGGAGTCCCAGCTCGCCCTGGCCGGCGCCGCCGGAGTGACCAGCACGCTCTTCCGGCCGCCGTACTCCGCCGGGAACGACGCGCTCACCGACGCCGGCTGGGACGCCGTCCGGCAGGCCGGCCGGGACGGCTACCTCACCGTCCTCACCACGCTCGACAGCGAGGACTGGCGCCGCCCGGGTGTCGAGCAGATCATCGCCGGCGCCACCCCGAAGGGCCGCGACGGCCAGGTGGTGCTGATGCACGACGCCGGCGGCGACCGCGGCCAGACCGTGGCCGCCCTGGACGTCCTGCTGCCCCGGCTGCAGGCGGCCGGCTGGCGCTTCGACACCGTCTCCGCCGCCGTCGGCACGACCGACCCGGTGCACCCCGCGACCGCCGCCGAGCACTGGCAGGGCCTCGCCCTCGTCACCGTCCTCGGCGCCAGTTCGTGGGTGCTCGACCTGCTGGGCTGGCTCCTGTGGGCGGCCGGTGCGATCGGCGTGCTGCGTGCGATCGCCCTGCTGGTCGCGGCCCGCCGGCACAAGCGGCTACGGGCCCGCGGTTGGGGCCCGCCGATCACCGAGCCGGTCTCGGTGATCGTCCCCGCCTACAACGAGAGCGCCGGCATCGAGGCCGCCGTCCGCTCCCTGCTCGCCTCCGACCACCCGGTCGAGGTGATCGTCGTCGACGACGGCTCCACCGACGGCACCGCCGACCTCGTCGAATCCCTGAACCTCCCCTACGTCCGGGTCTTCCGGCAGCCCAACTCCGGCAAGCCCGCCGCACTCAACCTCGGCCTGCGCTACGCCCGCGCCGAGCTCGTGGTCATGGTCGACGGCGACACCGTGTTCGAGCCGGACGCCGTGCGGATGCTCGTCCAGCCCTTCGCCGACCGCCGGGTCGGCGCCGTCTCCGGCAACGCCAAGGTGGTCAACCGCGGCGGCCTGCTCGGCCGCTGGCAGCACATCGAGTACGTGGTCGGCTTCAACCTGGACCGCCGGCTCTTCGACCTCGCCGAGTGCATGCCCACCGTGCCCGGCGCGGTCGGCGCCTTCCGCCGCTCCGCCCTGCTGCGGATCGGCGGCGTCGCCGAGGAGACCCTCGCCGAGGACACCGACCTCACCATGGCGCTCTGCCGGGCCGGCTGGCGGGTCGTCTACGAAGAGCGGGCCAGGGCCTGGACGGAGGCCCCCGCCTCGCTCGGCGCCCTGTGGCGGCAGCGCTACCGCTGGTGCTACGGCACCCTGCAGGCCATGTGGAAGCACCGGGGCGCGCTCCGCCAGCGCGGCCAGGCCGGCAAGCTCGGCCGCCGCGGCCTGCTCTACCTGCTGATGTTCCAGGTCCTGCTGCCGCTGCTCGCCCCGGTGGTCGACGTCTTCACCCTGTACGGGCTGGTCTTCCTCGACCCCGTCCGGATCACCGGCCTCTGGCTGGCCTTCATGCTCGTGCAGGTCGCCATGGGCGCCTACGCCTTCCGGCTGGACGGCGAGAGGCTCGGCCCGCTCTGGACGCTGCCCCTGCAGCAGGTCGTCTACCGGCAGCTGATGTACCTCGTGGTGATCCAGTCCGTGTGCACCGCACTGGCCGGCTCCCGGCTGCGCTGGCAGCGGATGCAGCGCTACGGCAGCCTCTCCGTCCCGCCGCCCGCCGCCGGATCCGCGGCGGGCCGCTAGGGTGCACAGGTGCACGAGGCGGGCGCCGAGGCCCGGACCACGGAAGCGAGAGGAGCCGGACGGGTGATCGGACGCGCACTGAACGGCCGCTACGAGCTGACCGAGATACTCGGCGTCGGCGGCATGGCCACCGTCTACCGCGGCACGGACCACCAGCTCGGCCGGCAGGTCGCGGTCAAGGTGCTGAACGGCGGCCTGGCCGACGACCCGCGCTTCGCCGAGCGCTTCGGCCGCGAGGCCCAGCTCGCCGCGATGCTGGTCCACCCGCGGATCGTCATGGTCTTCGACTCCGGCGTCGACCAGGGCTCCCCGTACATCGTCATGGAGCTGGTGCAGGGCCGGACGCTCGGCCGGCTGCTCGCCGAGCAGCGGATCCTGCCGGTGGAGCGCGCCGTCGGCATCGCCGCCGCGGTCTGCGAGGCGCTGGAGGTCGCGCACCACGCCGGCCTGGTGCACCGCGACGTCAAGCCCGGCAACATCATGATCTCCGACGACGGCGGGGTGAAGGTGGTGGACTTCGGCATCGCCCGCGCCAACGCCTCCGCCGGTCAGCAGCTCACCCAGAGCGCCGCCGTCCTCGGCACCGCCTCCTACCTCTCGCCGGAGCAGGCCACCGCGGCCCCGCTGGACGGCCGCTCCGACCTCTACGCGGTCGGCTGCGTGCTCGCCGAGATGCTCACCGGCGCCCCGCCGTTCACCGCCGACACCCCCGTCGCGATCGCCTTCAAGCACGTCTCCGAGCAGCCCGCCCCCGTCTCGCTGCGCCGCCCGGAGATCCCGCCCGCGCTGGACGTCGCGATCATGCGGCTGCTGGCCAAGAACCCCGAGGACCGTCCGGCGGGCGTCGGCGCTGCCCGGGCCGAGCTGCTGGCCGCCGTGCCGGTCGCCGCGGCCCAGGACCGCACCAGCGAACTGCTCGGCGCCGCCACCCAGGTCATCCCGCCGGTGGCCGCCCAGCAGGGCGGCTTCCCGACGCCCCCGCCCTTCCCCGCCGCGGGCGGGCAGCCGTACGTGGAGCAGCAGCGCACCTCGCTGCTGCCGCAGATGGACATGCCGCCGTCCGCCGCCCCCGCCTGGGCCGACGACCAGGACGGGCCGGACGAGCCCGAGCGCCGCAACCCCTGGCTGCTGGCCGGCGCCGGCGCCGCCGTGCTGGTGGGCGTCGCCGCGGTCGCGGCCTTCGCGTTCAGCGGCGGCCCGGACGGCGAGGGCACCGCGGCGGCCGCGACCCCTGGTCCTTCGGTCTCCGTCACCGCCCCCGCGGTCCCCTCGCAGACGCCCACCCCGACGGCCTCGGCCTCGCCCTCCCGCTCGGCCTCGCCCTCCGCCGGCCGGCTGACCGCCGCGGCGGCGCTGGCCGACCTGCGCTCCGACGTCGCCGACACCGAGCTGGCCAAGGAGAAGGACCGCAAGGAGTCGCTGCTGCGCACCCTCGACGCGGCCTCGGAGGCGATCGGCGAGCAGGACTTCTCGGCCGCGGAGGACAAGCTGAAGTCGGCCCAGCGGACGGTCCGCGACCTCGGCAAGCGGCACGCGCTGCCGCCGGCGGTCCTCGCCTCCTGGCAGACCAGGCTCGCCGCGATCACCGCCGCGGTGCACGCCAAGGCGGACTGAGCGGCCCGCTCAGTCCGGGTCGGACGACCCCTCCGGCGTGCGGCCGATCCGGCGCCCCACCAGGTTGCGGGTCCGCCGGCTGACCGAGGTCGCGCCGGCGGTCAGGAAGATCAGCGTGTAGAGGATCTGCAACATCACGATGCCCCGGGCCTCCTGGCTGACCGGGGTGATGTCGCCGTAGCCGACCGTGGCCATGGTGATCACGGTGAAGTACAGGGCGTCCAGCCGGGTCGTCATGATGCCGTTGAACGTCCCCGGGGTCCGGGCCAGTGAGAGGTACGCCGTCGCGAAGACGATCAGGGCCGCGGCGATCAGCACCATGATGACGAAGGCGGGGTGACCCGGCCGCTCGGTGAGTTCGGACCAGATCTCGTGCATCAGCGCGGCGGCCAGGGCGACCAGCGCCACGGCGAACACCGTCCAACTGACCGCCGGGTGTTCCGGGCCGAACACCCCGATCGGCACCAGGAACCAGGCGGTCAGCATCAGCGCCGGCCCGCCGAGCATGGTCACCAGGCCCCACAGATTCGGACGCCGCCTCATGGCCGGACCTCCTCCGTCCCTCCTGCCGCACCGGTGCCCGGTTCGTCGAGCAGTTCGACCGCCGCGAGGACGGCCAGCAGCGCCAATCCGAGCCAGACCGCCACCTCGGCGGTCGGACGGTCCCAGAGCAGCAGCACGAGCACGGCCGCGCCGACCGCCGCCCAGCAGAGCGGTGCCTTGAACCGGTGCACGAAGCGGCCGACCGGGCCGGGCCGCAGCCCCATCCGCTCCGCGGCCGTGCGGACCCCGCCCAGCCCGGCCTCCCACAGCCCGCGCACCGCGCCCGCCGAGCGGCCCCGGCCGGACAGCCAGGCGCCCAGCGCGGCCAGCACGCCGAGCACGACCACCAGCTGGACGGCGTCCCGCAGGTAGCGGACGAGGGTGTCGTAGACCGCGGAGGCGGCGTCCTGGTCGACGCCCGCGGGCAGCCGGTCCAGGTAGACCGCCCGGAAGGCGGTCAGCCCGAGGCCGAGCAGCGCGGCCGCGGCGGCCGCCCCGAGGGCCGCGGCCACCGCCGCCCGGTGCCGCCGCACCGCGAGCAGCACCCCGCCCACCGCGCAGGCCGCCGCCAGCACCGCCACCCAGTACCCGGCCAGCGACAGCAGCCGCAGCAGCGTCCGGACGTGCGCCACCTGGTCGGACCTGACCAGCACGTACGAGGTGTGGATCTCCGGGATGCGCGAGGCCGCCGGCACGCCGTCGGCGACCAGCGCCTGCTTGGTGCGGTCGATCACCGGGGCGAGGTCGAGGGTGACGGTGTTCCCGCGGACCTCGACGGCGCCGCCGCCCTCGCCGGTGAGCGCCCGGTCGACGGCGGCGTGCGCGTCACGGTTGAGCCCGTCCCAGATCGCGGGGAAGGCGTCGCTGCGCACCAGCCGCTGCACCCCGTCGTGGACGAGCCCGGTGACGCCGCCCTCCAGTGCCGAGCCGAGCCGCTGCAGCAGCGCGCCCAGCAGCGGCGAGCCGCCGGGGACGAGGTCGGAGACCAGCGAGTCGACCGGGAACCGCTGGACGACGGCGGCGGTCACCCGGTTCGTCACGGCGGCCTGCACCGCCGGGTCGTGGGCGAGCGGCGCCATCGTCGCGACGTACCGGTCCGGGTCGCTGATCTCGGACTTCGCCCAGGCCGCGACGACCGCCGGGGGAGTGAGCAGCACCGCCAGCACGATCAGCACGGCGGCCGCTGCTGAGCGCAGTGGTCGCCGTGCCGGTGACGGTGCCGGAGCGGGCCCGTCGGGCCCGTCCGGCGTGCTGCTGGCCATCGGTGCCTCCACTCGGGAACGCGTTCGTCCCAGCAGACACCGGCTCCGGCGGTCGGGCCAGTCGGCGAGAACGGCGGGGGGCGCGGGCCCGCCGGTACGTCGGGTGACGTACCGGCGGCTCCGGGGTGGTCTCAGGCGTTGGTGGCCGACTTGTTGGTCTCGGCCGACGTGGTGATGCTGCTCGGGTTGACCGCCTGACGCGGCTGGTCGGCCGCGGTCGAGGAGGCGGTGGTGTTCTGGCCCTCGGCCTGGGCGTCGTCCTCGCGGAGCGCCTTGGTCTCGGCCTTGAGGATGCGCATGGACTTGCCGAGTCCACGGGCCATCTCCGGGAGCTTCTTCGAGCCGAACAGCAGGACGAGCACTGCCACCATCACGAGGATGTGCCAGGGCTCGAGACCGTTACGGAACATCCCTGACCACCGGTCCTTCCGAGGAGTTCTCGTCGCTTCTAGGACGTCGGACGGTTGTGCCCGACTCCGGCCAGTATGCCTGGCCGAGTCGTCGGGCGTATACACCGGCCCGGAAACCACGGTCAAAATGCAGGTGTTTCTTGGGTTGTGGTCTGGACCATTTCGGGCGCGGGACGGCTGGTCGGACCGGCCGGCAGGTGCTTCATGAGGCGGTGGGCGACCAGGGCGGCACCGATCAGGAAGACCGCACCGGCCACCGCGGCGACGTGCATGCCGTCGGCGAAGGCGTTCCGCGCCACCGCCAGCAGCTCGGCCCCGGTGCGGCCGCCGATCCCGGCCGCGGCGGTGACGGCTCCGCCGAGCGTGTCGTGCGCGGCCCGGGCGGCCTCGCCGGCCACCCCGGCGGGCATGCCGTCCGAGAGCCGCGACTTGTAGACCGCGGCGCCCGCCGTGCCGAGCACCGCGATGCCCAGCGAGCCGCCAAGCTCGGACGCCGTCTCGGAGGCGGCGGAGGCGGCGCCGGCCTGCTCGGGCGGCGCGGCCGAGACGACCATCTCGGTGGTGAGGGTCATGGTGCCGACCGAGCCGGCCGCGATCACCCCGGCCGCGGTGAGCGGCAGCCAGAGCGGGGTGTCCGGGCGGACGAGGACCATCAGTGCGTAGCCGCCCGCACCGGTCAGGAAGCCCGCGGTCATCAGGACGGCCGGCCGGACCCGCCCGGCCAGCGCGCCCACCGAGCCGGCGGGCGCCGCGACGCCGACCGAGGGCAGCAGCGCCCAGAGCGCGGCGGTCAGCGGGCTCATCCCCTTGACCAGCTGCAGGTACTGCGAGGTGTAGAGGGTGAAGCCCATCATCGCGAACATCGCCACGGTGTTGACGGTGATCGCCCCGGTGAAGGTGCGGATCCGGAACAGCGCGGGGTCGATCAGCGGGTGCTCGGCGGTGCGCAGCCGGCGGACGAGCGCGGCGGCGGCCAGTGCCCCGGCGGCCAGCGCGGCGAGCGGCGGCGCGGCCCAGCCGTCCATCGCGAGGGTCTTGACGCCGTACACCACCGGCAGGACGGCGGCGATCGACAGCGCGGCGCCGGGGAGGTCGAAACGGCCCTGCCGCGGTGCGCGGTACTCGGGCATCAGCAGCGGGGCCGCGACGAGCACCAGCAGCATCACCGGGACGGCGGCCAGGAAGGCCGAGCCCCACCAGAAGCGGTCCAGCAGCAGCCCGCCGGCCACCGGGCCGAGGGTGGCGCCGCCCATCAGCGCGGCCGTCCAGATGCCGAGCGCGGCCTGGCGCTGCTTGGGGTCGTGGAACATGTTGCGGATCAGCGCCAGCGTGGAGGGCATGACGGTGGCCCCGGCCACGCCGAGCAGCGCCCGGGCGGCGATCAACCCGCCGGCGCCGTCCGCCCGGGCCGCCAGCAGCGAGGCCGCGGCGAACCCGGCCGCCCCCAGCATCAGCAGCCGCCGCCGGCCGATCCGGTCGCCCAGCGCACCCATCGGGATCAGCAGCCCGGCCAGCAGGAACGAGTAGATGTCCATGATCCACAGCTGCTGGGTGCCGCTCGGCCGCAGGTCGGTGGAGATGAACGGGACGGCGAAGAAGAGCACGCCCATGTCCATGGTCAGGACGAGGGTCGGCAGCAGGAGGACGGCGAGTCCGGTCCATTCGCGTCGGCCGGCGAGGCCGTGGGTTGCGGTCATGGCAGTGACTGTACGAGCGTGTGAAACGCTTGTCTAGTACGAGCGTCTAAATCTCTCGTCTCACTCGATCGTGCAAGACGATCGTCCAGTCCGGCGGTAGCATCGGGGGCATGGGAAATCGCGAGGACCTGCTGGCCGGCGCCAAGCGCTGCCTTCTCGAGAAGGGCTACGGGCGCACCACCGCCCGGGACATCGCCTCGTCCGCGGGCGTCAGCCTGGCCGCCATCGGCTACCACTACGGCTCCAAGGACGCCCTGCTGACGCAGGCGATGATGGAGGCGATGGGGGAGTGGGGCGACGAGCTCGGCCGGGTGCTGGCCGCGCTCGGCGAGGAGACGGACCCTCGGGAGCGCTTCGTCGCCGCCTGGGACAAGGTCGTGGAGAGCTTCACCGAGCACCGCGGGCTGTGGGCGGTGCAGATCGAGATCCTCGCGCAGATGGAGCACTCGCCCGAGCTGCGCGAGGTGCTCGGCGGCGCGCAGAAGGAGGCCCGGCTCGGCCTCTCCGCGATGTTCCAGGGCGTGCCCGAGGTGCCCGACACCCCGGATGAGCTGGCCCGCGGCGCCTTCTACCAGGCACTGCTCGCCGGGCTCGCCACCCAGTGGCTGGTCTCCCCCGAACTCGCCCCGGACGGCAAGGAGTTCCTGGAGGGGCTCCGGCTGGTCGGTGCCGCCGTGCTGCCGGCCGCCGGCACCCGGTCGGCGGCCGGCTGACCGCCGTCAGTTGGTGACGGCGGTCAGCAGCACGACCGAGTCCTCGTGGGCGAGCAGGCCGTGCCGCTCCTGCGGGATGGCGTGCAGCTCGCCCGCCGACGCCTCCTGCTGGCGGCCGGCGATGGTCAGCGACACCCGGCCGCGCAGCACCAGCAGGCTGGCGGCGACCGGGGCGTTGTGCTCGTCCAGCGAGCTGCCCGCGGTCAGTGCGATGACGGTCTGCCGCAGGACGCCGTCGTGCAGCACCAGATGGGCGCTGCGCCCGTGCGGGTGGGCGGCGGCCAGTGCGGCGTGTTCGTCGGCGAGCGCGTCGATGTCGACGCGGACGGGTTCGGTCATCGCGGCCTCCTCGCGGCTCGGCGCTCCGATCCATCAGACACCTGTCAGGCATCCGGCCGCACCCGGACCCGCTCGGCGTGCGGGCCGTCCGGAGGGGCCCGATCGTGGATGCATGGCGACCAACCAGAAGTTCAGCAACGGATTCCGCGTCAACCGCACCATGCTCGGCACCGGCGTGGTCCTCGCCGGCATCGGCACCGTGCTCTCGCTGGCCGGCACGGCGATCGCGTGCGCGACCCTCGCCTCGGCGGGTCGCGACTACGTCAACCGGATGGAGACCCCGCCGAGCGAGCAGGCGCGCCGGGCGATGCAGCAGGCCAAGGCCGCCTCGATGGCCGGGCTGGAGGCCTGGCGGACCGAGGGCCGGACGGCCTCCGCAAACTGACCCCCGCCGCCGTCAGGGCCGGGGCACCGCCGCCCCGGCCTCCTGGCGCAGCGCCTGCTTGAGGATCTTGCCGGTCGGGTTGCGCGGCAGCGGCCCGTCGCGGAAGACCACGTGGGCGGGCACCTTGAACGCGGCCAGCCTGGCCGCCACGTGCGCGCGGACCTCCGCGGCGTCCGGCTCCGCACCGGTGTGCGCCACGACCACGGCCGCCACCTCCTCGCCGAGCAGCGGGTGCGGAACACCGACCACCGCGGCGTCCGCGATGCCCGGATGGCCCAGCAGCACGCCCTCGACCTCACCGCAGTAGACGTTCTCGCCGCCGCGGATCACCACGTCCTTCAACCGGTCCACCACCTGCACCTCGCCGTCGGCCAGCCGGGCGAGGTCGCCGGTGCGGAACCAGCCGTCGGCGGTGAACGCGGCGGCGGTCGCGTCCGGGTCGCCCCGGTAGCCGCCGAACACCGGCTGGCCGCGCAGCAGCAGTTCGCCGATCTCGCCGTCCGGCAGCGGAGCCCCCTCCGCGTCCGCGATCCGCACCTCCACCGCGGGGCACGGCCGGCCGATCGACTCGGGCCGGGCCAGGTAGCGGGCGCCCACCTGGGCCGTCACCCCGCCGCAGGTCTCGGTGAGGCCGTAGCCGTTGCGGGCCTCCACCCGGCCGCCGAACTGCCGGGCGATCCGCCCCGCGAGACCCGGCGGGGCCGGGGCGCCGCCGGTGCTGATCATGGTCAGACCCGTCAGCGGGTCGCCGGCGGACTCCGCCGCGTCCAGCAGGCCGAGCGCCGTGGTCGGCACCCCGGCGAAGATCGTGACCCGGTGGCGGGCGATCAGCTGCCGGGCCGCGTCCGGGTCCCAGCGGTCCATCAGCACCGCCGTGCCGCCCGCGGCCATCGCCAGGAACACCGAGGTGAAGGCCGCGACGTGGAAGAACGGGAAGGTCATCAGCACCGTCGGCGGCGCCGCGGCCGCCGGTGAGTCACCCCGGAGGAGTGCCGCGCCCGCCGCGAAGAACCGCGGGGTGTGCGCGCCGGCGCACCAGTTGGCGTGGCTGGCGGCCACGCCCTTGGGCCGGCCCGTGGTGCCCGAGGTGTAGATCAGCGTGGCCGGGTCGTCCGGGCCGACGGCCGGACCGGGGGCGGGCGGGCCGCTCGGCGGCAGGTCCTCGAAGCGGTCGTGCGGGCCGTCGCTGCCGTCGGCGCCGACGGTGAGCAGCGGCACCCCGCGGGCCGCCGCCCAGGCGGCCGTCCGCGCGGCCCGTTCCTGATCGGCGACGACCAGGCCGGGCACGCAGTCGTCCAGCGCCCGGGCCAGCTCCTGCGGCCCCCACCAGGCGTTCAGCGGGACGGCGACCAGGCCCGCGGCCTGGGCCGCCCAGAACGCGACCTGCCACTCGGGCAGGTTGCGCATCGCGATCGCCACCCGGTCGCCCGGGCGCAGCCCGTACACCGTGCGGAAGCGGTGGGCGAGGGCCGAGGCCGCGGCGTGGTGCTCGGCGAAGCTCCAGGTGCGTCCGCCCGCCACCAGGAACGGGCGGTCGCCGTGGGCGAGGGTGGCGTCGAACACCTCCCGCAGGGTGCGGGGGCCGCGGACGTACCGCGGCCCCCGCGGGCCGGGTTCCGCCTCGAACGGCGCGCCGGGCGCGGCCAGCGCCGCGTGGGCGCGGGCGACGGCGGCGAGCGAGTCCTCCGGTGCGGCGGTCATCGGCCCTCCGGCCTCACAGGCCGAGCGACTTGGCGATGATGGTCTTCATGACCTCGCTGGTGCCGCCGTAGATCCGGAACACCCGGTTGTCGGTGTAGAGGCGGGCGATCGGGTACTCCAGGATGTAGCCGTAGCCGCCGTGCAGCTGCAGGCACTTGTCGATCACGTCGGAGGCCGACTCGGTGCAGAACAGCTTGGCGGCCGCCGCGTCCGCGACCGTCAGGTCGCCGTTCTGGTAGAGCTCCAGGGCGCGGTCGACCATCGACTGCTGGGCGACCACCTGGGCCTCGCAGTCCGCCAGGGTGAACTTGGTGTTCTGGAACTCGGCGACGGCCTGGCCGAAGACCTTGCGGTCCTTCACGTACTGCACCGCGAAGCGCACCGCGGCGGCCGCCGCGGCGTACGCGCCGACGGCGATCGCCAGGCGCTCCTGCACCAGGTTGTGGGTGAGGTAGCTGAACGCCTTGCCCTCCTCGCCCAGCAGGTCCTCCACCGGCACCTTGACGTCGGTGAAGGAGAGCTCGGCGGTGTCGGAGGTGCGCAGGCCGATCTTCTGCAGCTTCCGGCCGACCGCGTAGCCCTCGGACGTGGTGTCCACGCAGAGGATCGACAGGCCCGCCCTGCGGTTCGCCGGGTCGTACGGGGCGGTGCGGGCCACCACCAGGACGAGGTCCGCCAGCACGCCGCCGGTGATGAAGGTCTTGGCGCCGTTCAGGACGTAGTGGGTGCCGTCCTCGGAGAGCTTCGCCGTGGTCGCGATGCCGGCCAGGTCGGAGCCCGCGCCCGGCTCGGTCATCGCGATCGCCGTCATGATGTCGCCGGAGACGAAGCCGGGCAGCCAGCGCTGCTTCTGCTCCTCGTTCGCGTACTCCAGCAGGTACGGAAGCACCAGGCCGGTGTGCACGCCGGACGAGCCGAAGCTCACGCCCGCCCGGGCGACCTCCTCGGTGACGACCGCCTGGTACTTGAAGCCGCTCTCGCCGGCGCCGCCGTACTCCTCCGGCACCTCGATGCCGTACACGCCGAGGGCGCCGAGCTTGCGGTAGAAGTCGCGCGGCGGGTGGCCGGCCGCCTCCCAGCTCTCGTAGACCGGGACGACCTCCTTGGTGATGAAGTCCCGGATGGTCGCCCGGAACGCCTCGTGGTCCTCGTTGAACACCGTCCGGCGCACGGCGGCACTCCCTTCGTTCGGCGGCTGATCGCCAGACAAGTTAATCGCCGGTAGCTGTGGCTGTAAAGCATCCGGGCGGCTTTTCCTCGCAGGTCACAGGCGCATAAGTGAATCCTTGCTACCCTGGCGTCGATCATCGGCGAGGTGGAGGAGCGCACGTGGCGGCGGAGCGCGTACCCGGGGCGGGCGCGGCGGGGCGGGTGGTGCGCCGACCGCCCGGACGGAAGGCGCAGATCCTCGCCGCCGCCGCGGAGCAGTTCCACCGGCGCGGCTACCACCTGGTGTCCATGGCCGACGTCGCCGCCGAGGTCGGCATCACCGCCCCCGCGCTCTATCGGCACTTCCGCAGCAAGCCCGAACTGCTGCTGCGCGCCGTCGACACCGACCTCCAGGCGCTGCGGACGGCCGTGCGGGCGGGCGGCGGCAGCCCCGCCGACCTGTGCGCCGCACTCGCCCCGGCCGCCGTCGACCACCGGGCCCTCGGCACCCTCTGGCACCGCGACGCCCGGCTGCTCGCCCCCGCGCAGCGCGCCGCACTCCGCCGGGAGCTGCGCACCGACGTCCGCGCGATGGCCCGCACCCTCGCCCGCTCCCGTCCCGAACTCTCCGCCGAACAGGCCGAGTTCCTCTGCTGGTCGCTGCTCTCCGGGTACGGCAGCCTCTCGTACCACACCTTCGCGCCGCCGCGGCGTTGGTTCGAGACGCTGCTGCGGCGGATCGGCGGCGAGCTGCTCGCCGTCGCCCCGCGGGCCGAGGACCGTGCCGGGCCGCCCGCCGCACCCGCCGTACAGCCCGCCGCCCCGGCCGCCGGCGAGTCCCGCCGGGAGGAACTGCTGCTCGCCGCCGTCCGGCTGTTCCACGAGCGCGGCTTCGACAACGTCTCCACCGACCGGATCGGCGCCGCCGTCGGCATCGCCGGGCCCAGCGTCTACAAGCACTTCGCCACCAAGGCCGAGCTGCTCGCCGCGGCGCTCGTCCGCAGCCGCGAGCGGCTCTGGCACGAGGTCGAGGGGGCGATCGCCGACAGCACCGGCCCGGCCGCGGCACTGGACGCCGGCCTGCGCTCCTACCTGGACTTCGCCCGCCGGCACAGCCACTACCTCGGCGCGATGCTCAGCGAGACCGAACGGCTCGACCCGGCCGACCGGCGGGCCGCCGTCGACTTCCGCCGGGACTTCCTGCGGGTCTGGGTCGGCCTGCTCCAGCAGGTGCGGCCCGACTACGACACCGCCGAGGCCCGGATCCGGGTGCACGCCATGTTCGCCGTCGTCAACGACGGCGTCCGGCACCGCCCGGGCGGCAGCGGGACCGCCGCGGCCGGACTGCTGGAGCCCGCCGCCCGCGCCGTCCTCGGACTGCCCGCGGCCTCCGCACCCGGTACGGGAAAAGAGCTGGTCGACGGATAGTCGTACTGGCAGAATCCGGCCTCATGTCCCAAGGTCTGCCGCCCGCCGACAATCTGCGTACGACCGAGGTCGACCTCGGCGGGCTGGTGAGCGTGCTCGCCACCCACCTCTACTCCACCCCGCTGGTCGCCCTGCGCGAACTCGTCCAGAACGCCCACGACTCGCACACCCGCCGCCGGCTGGAGGACCCGGAGTCCACCGCCGCCCCGGTGATCCGCGTCCGGGCCGACGCCGCCCGCCGCACCCTCACCGTCGAGGACACCGGCGCGGGCCTCACCGAGCCCGAGATCCACGCCTACCTCGCCACCGTCGGCACCGGCTACACCCGGATGCTGCGCGACCTGACCGGCAACCAGGACCTCATCGGCGCCTTCGGCCTCGGCTTCCTCTCCGCCTTCTCGGTCGCCGACGAGGTCACCGTCACCACCACCTCGCACCGCGAACCCGGCCTCGGCCACCGCTACCGCAGCCGCGGCGGAGAGCAGTACAGCGTCGAACCGGTCGAACCGCGGCCCGCCCCCGGCACCGCCGTCGAACTCCGCCTCAAGGCCGAACACGGCCACCTCGCCGACGAGGAGGCGCTGCGCGAGGTCCTCGGCCGCTACTGCGTCCTGCTGCCGATCCCGGTGCACGTCGGCGAGGACGAACGCCCCGTCAACGACGTCCCGGTGCCCTGGCGGCAGGACGTCGACGGCGACCCGCACACCGCCCGGATGCGCTTCGCGTCCGCCTTCGGCCGCCGCTTCGAGCCGCTCACCGCCTTCCCCGTCGCCCCGGTCGAGGGCGCCACCGACGCCGTCGGCCTGCTCTGGGTCCAGGACGGCGGCACCTACGGCTCCACCGACAACCGCGACCTCGCCGTCTACCTGCGCGGCATGCTGCTCGCCGACGACGCCCGCGACCTGCTGCCCAGCTGGGCCGGGTTCATCGGCGGCGTCGTCGAGTCCAGCCGGCTCACCCCCACCGCCAGCCGCGAGGACCTGCAGCGCGACGAGCACTACCGCGCCCTGCAGAAGGCCCTCGCCGACGCCGTCGTCGACGGCCTCTACGAGACCGCCCGGCTGCACCCCGCCGCCTGGCGCCGCATCCTCGCCCGGCACGGCCAGGACCTCCTCGGTGCCGCCCTCTGCGACGACCGCCTCTTCACCCTGCTCGCCGACGACGTCCCCGTCCCCACCTCCCAGGGCGACCTCACCGCCGGCGCCCTGCGCGCCGCCGGACGCGGCGCCCTGCACGTCGCCCTCGGCAGCGGCGGCGGCTTCGAGGAGATGCTCTACCGCGCCATGCAGGTGCCGATCGCCCGCGGCGACCGGTACGCCGTCCTTCCGTTCCTGCGGCGCTACGCCCAGCTCAAGGACTGCCGGATCGTCGAACTCGGCAGCGAGAGCGGCAACCGCGAACTCTTCCGCGACCCCGCGGAGCCGCTCGCCGCGGAGGAGACCGCCTGGCTCGCCGCCGCCCTCGCCGACGACGGCGAACAACTCGTACCCGCCCGCTTCGACCCGCCCGGGCTGCCGCTCGTCCTCGTGCCCGACCGGGAGGCCGAACGCAAGGCCCGTATCGAGGACGACCAGGCGGACGCCCGGATCCCCTCCGCGGCGCTGCGGCTCGCCCGGGCCTTCACCGCCCGCACCGACGGCACCGTCAAGGCCCGGCTCTACCTCAACCTCGCCTCGCCGGCCGTCCAGGACCTGCTCACCGCCTACCGCGCCGGGCACACCGGGAGCGCCACCGCCGCGGGGCTGCTGCGGTCGCTCAAGGTGATCATGGCCGCCGCGGGCGGCTCCGCCAACGGCGACCTCACCGCGGCCCTCGCCGGCATCGGCACCGCGGTGGCCGCGCTCACTTGGGCTTGAGGCCAGCTCTGCAGGGGCGCGTGGGGTACCCCCAGCGCCCCTGTGTGGTGCATCCATCTCATGGAGGAGTTCGTACGGTATGACCACCGACATCTGGGCCTGGGTGCGGGACACCCACGAGCAGCTGTCCGAGGCGGGCCACCACCGGCTCGCCGCCGCCCTGGTGGAGATCGCCGGGCACGCCGTCGAGGGCCGCAACGAGCAGCTCGACGCGATGTACCCGGAGGCGCTCGCCTCCGCCCGGGCGCTCGGCCTGCCGTGGGTCGAGGTGTTCCTGCGGCACTGGCGGATGCAGAACCTGCTGAACAAGCGCCACCAGGGCGAGGCCGCGATGGCCGAGGCCGTCGACCTGCTGGAGTTCGCGCACCGCGAGGAGACCGCCTCGTGCCCCCAGTCGGTCTGCGCCGTGCAGGACTTCACCATCTGCCACGCCAACATCGACGGCCCCGGCTACGTCGCCGAGCGGCTGGCCGTGCTGGAGGAGACGCTGGCCCGGGTCGAGCCCGCCCGAGCCTGCTTCGACTGCCTGTCCCGGGAGTACGCCGACACCCTGGAGGACGACGGCCGGCCCGCCGACGCCCTCACCCACCTGGACCGCGCCCAGGCCCGGATCCAGGCGGCCGGCGACCAGGTCTCGCTGGCCTTCGGGCACAGCCGGGCCACCGCGCTGCTGAACCTCGGCCGCCCCGAGGACGCCCTGGCGGCCTACGACACCGCGGAACGGGCCTACGCGGCCCGCCACCAGCTCGACGACGACGACCGACGCAAGCTCGCCGCCGGCCGGGCCGTCGCCCTGGCCGCGCTCGGCCGCAGCGCGGAGGCGCTGGAGCAACTGCCGGACGGCGAGGAGGCGGACCGCTACCCCGACATCCGCCACCGCTGGGCGACCGCGGTGCAGACCCTCGCCGAGGCCGGTGCGCTGCCGCACGGCGAGCTCGACAACGACGCCGCCCTCGGCGTCCGGCTCGCCCGGTGGGTGGCCTACCTGGACACCGCCGGCTCGCACCGGCCCTGCCTGGACCTGCTGCTGATCGCCGGCCGGCTGGCCGTCGCCCGCGGCGCCCGGACGGTCGCCCTCACCCTCGCCGCCACCGGCGAGCGCAAGCTCGGGCAGCTGCGCCGCACCGACGGCGTCGCCGAACGGCTCGCCGGGCTGAGGGCCGCCGCCGAGGCGCTGCCGCTGCCCGAGATCCCGGTGCCGGCCGCCGAACTCCCGGAGTGGCTCGGCACCCGCCGGGTCACCTTCGAGCAGGCGCTGGACCACTTCACCGCGGCGAGCGCCGAGTCGGCCGGGGCCGCGGCGGCGCTCGTCCTGCAGCGGGCGCGGGCGCTGGACGCGCTCGGCCACCCGCGGGCCGCCGCCGACCTGCTCTGGGCCCGCCTCGACGAGGACCCGGCGGACGAGCACCTGCCCGGCATGCTCGGCCAGGTGCTGATCGACGCCGAGGACGCCGACGGCGTCCGCCGGCTCGCCGACCGGCTGATGCCCGCCAACCCCTCCGAGGCGCACTGGATCCGGGCCCGCTGGGCCGCCGAGCAGGGCCGCTGGGAGGAGGTCGGCGAGCACTGCGACGGCGTCCTTTCGCACGAGCCGGACGCGCTGAACACCCGCCGGCTCGCCGCCACCGCGGCCACCCGCCTCGGCGACCATGCGCGGGCCCAGCGGCTCTACCAGGAACTGCTGGAGCACGCGGTGCCCGCCGACCGGGCGGGCGAGGACGAGGAGCACCGCACCGTCCAGGAGCCCGACCTGTGGCACCTGATCACCGCCGCGACCGCCAACCGGGACTGGGCGGTCGTCCGCAGCACCGGCGCGCTGATCGGCATCGAGTTCGACGCCGACGAGGGCCCGGTGGACGAGGAGTGGCAGATGGTCACCGTCCGCACCACCCGCGCCAACGGGGCGAGCGTGGACCTGCCCGCCGTCCGCACCGGGCCGGCCACCGCGCGGATCGTGCCGGTGCTCGGCGAGGACGTGCCGCTCAACCACCGGGACGTCGTCGTCTTCGGTCCGGCCGTGCTCAACGAGCGCCCCGAGGACGGGACCGAGCGCGAGTCGTGGCGCCCGGTCTTCCGGCAGCTGGCGCTGCTCGACCCGGCCGGCTACACCACGCACTGGCTGGACGGCGCCTGGCCCGGCGAGGACGCCTGGTTCGCGCTCCGCGGCGCGCTCGCCGAGGAGCGCTACGGGCTGTGGGCCTACAGCGGCGACCAGTACGCCGTCACCGACCCGGCCGGCGGGGACACCGGCCTGCCCGGCGTCTACGCCGCCCTCGGCGTGCCGCCGACCGCCACCTCGGCGGACGCCGACGCGCTGCTGCAGCGGCTGACGGCGGACTGGGAGCACCCGCTGAGCTGGCTCGACCTGGCGAAGGCGGCGGGCGCGGACACCGCCCGGCACGAGGACGTCGTGCGCCGGTACGGACTCTGAGGCGCGGGGGCACCGGCCGGACCGGTGCCCCGCCCCGGGGGCGGATGTCCGTGATGTCCGTCACGTCCGCCCGCCGGCCCTGCGGTTGCCGCGCCCCCGGCCCCGGTGGACATGTGCGTCCGCGCGTTCGATCGGGCAAGGTGGGGCGCAGGATCGGAGCGTGGCCGGCGCGGCCACCAGGGGCGGCGAGGAGTGGCGGACGTGCCGAAGCGGGGCCGGCCGGGCGGCGGCAAGAAGGCCAGGAGCGGCCGCGGACCCGCCCCGGCCCCCGCCGCGGCGCCCGCGGACCGGGCACCGGAGCGGGCCGTCCGCGGCCCGGCCGGGCAGGCGCCGCCCACCGAGGGCCTGCTCGGGCCCGCCGTCCCCGCCGCGTCGCCGCGGACCGCGGTGCCGCTCGCCCCGCCGCCCCCGCCGACCGAGGGCCTGCTCGCCCCCGCCGGCGGACCCGAGGACACCCTCACGCCGGAGGACTGGCGCGCCGCCGGCTACACCCCGGCACACGGCGTGGACCTCTCCGAGCTGCAGGCGGGCGCCCCCGGGTCCGCGCCCTGGCCGGACCGGATGCGCACCCTGCTGCGCACCCCGATGACCGAGCGGCCCGCCTTCGAGCGGACCCCGCGCGACCTGCACCCGTCGGCCGCCCGGCACGTCCCCCGGGTGCTCGACCTCACCCTGCGGATCGGCGAACTGCTGCTCGCCAGCGGCGAGGCCGCCGAGGACGTCGAGGCGGCGATGCTGGGCATCGCGCACGCCTACCGGCTCGACCACTGCGAGCCGCAGGTCACCTTCACGCTGATCTCCATCTCCTACCACCCGTCGCTGATCGACCCGCCGGTGAGCGCCGCCCGGACGGTCCGCCGGCGCACCTCCGACTACACCCGGCTGGCCGCGGTGCACCGGCTGGTCGCGGACATCACGGCGGAGAAGATCCCGGTCAACGACGCCTACCGGCGGCTCGCCGTGATCCGCCGCAACCGGCACCCCTACCCGGTCTGGCTGCTGGCGCTGGCCACCGGACTGCTGGCGGGCGCGGCGACCTTCCTGGTCGGCGGGCGGATCGACGGCAAGGCGTGGCTGGTGTTCGCCGGCGCCTTCCTCGCCGCGGTGGTCGGCGACCGGCTGGCCTCGACGATCGCCCGGCGCGGGCTGCCGGAGTTCTACCAGTTCGTGGTCGCGGCGACGCCGGCCGCGCTGATCGGCATCGTGCTCTCCTTCAACGACCTGCACCTGCGCGGCTCGGTGGTGATCACCGGCGGCCTGTTCGCGCTGCTGCCCGGCCGGGCGCTGGTCTCCGCCGTCCAGGACGGCCTGACCGGCTTCTACATCACCGCCGCCGCCCGCCTGCTGGAGGTGCTCTACCTGATCGCCGGCATCGTGATCGGCGTGATGTCGGTGCTGTACCTCGGCGTCAACTACAACGCCAAGCTCCGCCCGGACGAGTCGATCGGCGGCGCCGTCGACCCGCCGATCCAGCTGCTCGCCGCGATGGTGCTGGCGCTGGCTTTCGCGGTGCTGCTGCAGACCGAGCGGCGGACGCTGCCGATGGCCGTGCTGATGAGCGGCATCGGCTGGTCGACGTACGGCGTGCTGACGAACGCCGGGGTCTCGCCGATCGCGGCGACCGGCGCCGCGGCCGGCCTGGTCGGCCTGTTCGGCCAGCTGACGGCCCGCTACCGGCGGGCCTCCGCGCTGCCCTACGTGACGGCGGCGATCGGCCCGCTGATGCCCGGTTCGGCGCTCTACCTCGGCATGCTGGCCTTCGCGCAGGGGCACGCCAGCGCCGGGCTGGTCTCGGTCACCCGGGCCGCCGCGCTGGCGATGGCCCTGGCGGTCGGCGTCAACCTGGGAGGTGAGGTCGCCCGGCTCTTCCTGAAGACCCCCGGCGCGACCGATCCGCTCGCGCCCCACCTGCTCGTCCCCCGCCGGGCCGCCAAACGCACCCGCGGGTTCTGACCGGTCGTTGGCCCCTCGACGCCCCGGAGCACCACCCGAGAACGAAGGCACCACCCGTGATCAACGACCTGCTGGACGGCTACCGCGAGCACATCGTCGACGCGCACAAGCAGCCGCTCTTCCTGCTGCTCGTCGGCTTCATCGTGTCCTTCGTCGGCATCCGCTTCAGCGTGCGGATGATCCGCGCCCAGGTGCGCTGGTGGCCGGGCAACATCACCCCGGGCGGACTGCACATCCACCACATGGTGTTCGGGCTGGGCTTCCTGCTGGTCGGCGGGATCGGGGTGTTCGCCACCAACGGCGGCCACCCCTGGATCGACTGGTTCGGGCTGTGCTTCGGCATCGGCTGCGGCCTGGTGCTGGACGAGTTCGCGCTGATCCTGCACCTGGACGACGTCTACTGGAGCGAACAGGGCCGCAAGTCCGTGGACGCCGTGGTGCTCGTCCTGCTCGGCACGGCGCTGCTGCTCACCGGCTACGTCCCGCTCGGCGTCGTGCCCGGCCAGACCTCCGCGACGGGCGAGGGCCGCTGGGGCCTGGTCGCGGTGATCTCGGTGAACGCGCTGGTCTCGGTGGTCGCCCTGGTCAAGGGCAAGCTGTGGACGGGCCTGCTCGGCATCATGGTGCCCGGCCTCGCCTGGGTCGGTGCCGTCCGCCTCGCCAGGCCGGGCAGCCCGTGGGCCCGCTGGCGCTACCGCTCCCGGCCGCGCCGGATGCAGCGCGCGGTGCGCCGCGAGCGGCGGCTGCACGCCCGCGCCGACGTGGCCCGCACCTGGCTGTTCGACCTGATCGCGGGCGCCCCGGACAAGGTGCCCGCGCACCACACCGCCACCCACCGGGTCGCCGAGCGGATGGCCGCCCGGGCCACCGCCCACCTCGACGTGCAGCACGCCCGGGCGCTCGCCCCCCGCTCGGCCCGGCTCGCCGACCGGCGGGCGGCCTGCGTGGCCGCCGCCCGCCGCACCCGAGGGGCC
>NZ_BAAALD010000009.1:115271-159986 GCF_039528095.1 Kitasatospora arboriphila | reverse complement strand
GCCCCCCCAGCTGCCCGCCGCCCGGCGCCGCACCGCGGTGATCGCCGCCGGCCTCGGCATCGCGGTGGCCGGCGCCGGCCTGGCGCTGGCCCTGTCGCCGTCCTCGGACAAGCCGAACCTCGACCAGGCGCTGCCCGCGCCGTCCGGCACCCTCGACTCGGCGCCCCCGGACGACGGGCTGCCCGAGCCGACGGCGACCGCGAGCGCCTCCACCACCAAGAAGTCCTCGGCCTCCCCGACCCACGCCGGCAGCGGCCGGGCCAGCGCCAGCCGGGCACCCGCGGCCGCGCTCAGCCCGGCCGGGTCGGCCCCGGCGAGCGCCAGCGCCGCACCGCCGGTGGCGCCCAGCCCCTCGGCGGCCGACCGGGTGCTCAAGCCGGGCGACTCGGGCCCCGACGTCCGGGCGATGCAGCAGATGCTGATCACCGTCTCCTGCGGCGACCTCAACGTCTGGTTCGCCACCGGCACCTTCGACTCCTGGACGCAGTGGATCCTGAGCGAGTTCCAGCGGGACGCCCGGATCAAGGGCGACGAGCGCAACAACACCCAGTACGGCCCCAAGACGCGCGCCGCGCTGGAGAAGGCCTCGGCCGACCCCAACTGCTGACCGGCGGCCCGTCCGCAGGTGTCAGGCGGGCACCAGGCCCCGGCCGACCAGTTCGAGCACCAGCACCACCGCGGCGGACTCCACGGCGAGCAGCGCCACCAGGACGAACAGCTGCACCGCGCCGGCCTGCACCGGCCCGGCACCGCCGAGCAGCATGCCGACGAAGGCCCCCGGCAGCGTGACCAGGCCCACCGTGCGGGTCTGGTCCAGCACCGGGACGAGCGCGGTGGCGGCGGCCGTCCGGCAGATCTCCAGCCGGGCGTCGCGGTCCTCGAAGCCGAGCGCCAGCGCCGCCTCGACCTCGCCGCGCCGGGTGCGCAGTTCGTCCAGCGCCCGCCGGCCGGCCAGCGAGGTGGCGGTGAGCCCGCCGCCGATCAGGATGCCGGCGACCGGGATCAGGGCGATGCCCTTGTGCGGCAGCAGCCCGGAGGCGAGCAGCAGCACCAGCACCGGCAGCACCCCGGCGCCGATCGGCAGGGCGGCCCATGCCCAGCCCGGGCCGGTGGTCATCCGCCGGCCCGCCGTGCGCACCGCCACCCCGAACATCAGCAGCACGAACAGCGCGGACGTCCCGAGCGAGCCGACCACCCAGGAGATCACCAGCGCGACCGCGCCGAGCTGCACCACGGCGCGCAGGCCCGCCCGCAGCACGGCGTGCCCGTGGCCGAGCCGCCCCCGGCCGGCCACCGCGACCGCCGCGGCGAGCAGCAGCGCGATCTCGACGCCCAGCAGCCAGGTGACCGGCAGCAGCTGTCCGGCCGGTGCGGCCACCGGTCAGATCCAGCTGGTGAACCACATCCGGTCCTGCCAGTCCGACATGGGGATCACCTCCGCCGTGTACAGCGGGTAGAAGTACGCGAAGCAGCCGACCACGGCGAAGACCACCAGCCCGGCGCCGGCCGCCCCCCAGATCCGGCGCCGCCGGCTGCAGCCCGCCGGGCCGAGCATCGCGCCGAGCATCTGGGCGACCGCCAGGCACAGGAACGGCACCAGGATCACCATGTAGAAGGAGAAGATCGTCCGCTCCTGGTAGCCGAACCAGGGCAGGTAGATCCCGGCGACGCCAGCCAGGATCGCGCCGGAGCGCCAGTCCCGCCGGAACGCCCAGCGCCACAGCGCGTACGCGAGGGCGAAGCAGGCGGCCCACCACAGCAGCGGGGTGCCGAGCGCGAGGATCTGCGAGGCGCAGCCGCCGTTCGCCGTGCAGCCGCCCTGCCCGTCGGTGAGCTGCTGCCAGTACATCGACACCGGGCGGCCCTGGACGAGCCAGCTCCACGGGTTGGACTGGTAGGTGTGCGGCGAGGTGAGGCCGGTGTTGAAGTCGTACATCTGGGCGTGGAAGTGCCACCAGCCGCGCAGTGCGGACGGCACCCAGGTCATCGGCACCCGGGGCAGCGGGACGTCCACCACCGGGGTGCGCGGCATCGACAGCCCGGCCCGGTGGTCGGCCCAGTGCCGGTCGAAGCCGCCGTCGCTCGCGAACCAGCCGGACCAGGAGGCGACGTAGACCAGTACCGCGGCGCCGACGGTGGAGAGCAGGCCGGGCAGCAGGTCGCGGCGGAGCAGGCTGCGGGTCGGTCGGCGGGCGCCGGCCCAGCGGCGGCCGGCGCGGTCCCAGAGCAGGGTCAGCACGGTGAACACCAGCAGGATCTGCAGGCCGTTCCACTTCACCGCGGTCGCGCAGCCGAGCAGGACGCCTGCGCCGATCCGCCAGGGCCGCAGGCCGAGGCGGACCTCGTCGGCGGCCCGGCCGCCCTCGGCGAGGGCCGCGGCGAGCACCTGCCGGGTGCGGTCGCGGTCGACGAGCAGGCAGCCGAAGGCGCCGAGCACGAAGAACATCGACACGCCGTCCAGCAGGCCGACCCGGCTCATCACGAAGTGCAGGCCGTCGACCGCCATCAGCAGGGCCGCGGTGCAGCCGAGCAGCGTGGAGGAGAAGAGCCGCCGGCCGATCCGGGCGAGCATCAGCACCGAGAGGGTGCCGAGCAGCGCGACCATCACCCGCCAGCCGAAGGGGTGCAGGCCGAACACCCACTCGCCGAGCGCGATGACCCACTTGCCGAGCGGCGGGTGGGCGATGAACGCGGGTTCGGCGGTCAGCGGGATCTTCTGCGGGGAGGAGATGATCTCCCGGTTGGCGAGGTCCGGCCAGACGCCCTCGTAGCCCTGGTGCAGCAGCGACCAGGCGTCCTTGGGGTAGTAGGTCTCGTCGAAGACGAAGGCGTCCGGCTTCGCGAGGTTCCAGAAGCGCAGCAGTCCGGCGAACAGCGCGACGGCGATCGGGCCGAGCCAGTCGGCGTGCCGCACGATCCACGGCAGCGGGCCGCGCCGGACGGCCGGCGGCCGGGCCGCGACGGGGAGGCCGGTGGCCGGTGCATGCTCGGTGACTGCCGGATGCGCCATGGTCTGCCGCCGCTCCTCGCTCGGTGTCGCGGCGGCCGCGGCGGTCGCGGGCTGACGGGTCGCAGGCCCGGACTGGCGCTATGTCGCCTTTGTCGGAGAGATCCTAGCCCGGCCGCGCGGCACCTCCGTCCACCGCACCCCGCGGTTTGACCCTCGACCTGGTCGAGGGGGCAGAGTCGGCGGTGTGGACAGCGGACTTCACAGCATCGGCGAGACCGCCCGGCTGAGCGGACTCAGCATCAGCGCCCTGCGCTTCTACGACGGCGCGGGCGTGTTCGGCCCGGCCCGGGTCGACCCGCAGACCGGCTACCGCTGGTACGCGCCGGAGCAGCTCGCCGACGCCCGGCTGATCGCCCGGCTGCGGCGGGTCGGCATGCCGCTCGCGGACGTCTCGCGGGTGCTGGCCGGCCGTCCCGGCGAGGCCCGGGCCGCCCTGGACGCGCACCTGCGCCGTCTGGAGGAGGGCCTGGCGGACGCCCGCCGCGAGCTGTCCACCGTCCGACACCTGCTGGAACTGAGGGAGAACCCCGTGCAGAGCACCCGTCTGACCCTGCCCGCCGCCGAGCTCGCGGCCGCCCTGGACGCCGTCCGCTTCGCGGTCGGCCCCGACGGCTCGCTCCCGCAGGTCGCGGGGGTGCTGTTCGAGACCGACGGGGCGGTGCTGCGGCTGGTGGCCACCGACCGCTACCGGCTGGCGGTCTCGGAGGCCGCCCCGGGCACCGTCGAGGGGCCGTCCGTCGCGGTGCTCGCGCCGACCGCGTTCGTGGACGCGCTGCGCGGACTGCTCGCCGGGGCGGGCGACGGCACGGCCGAGCTGACGGTGGCCGGGGGCGTGCTGGCCGCCGCGGCCGGCGGCCGCGAGGTGACCGGCAGCCCGGTGCCCGCCGACTTCCCCGACTACCGCCCGATGCTGCGCCCGGAGCCGGTCCGGCGGGTGGAGATCGCCGCGGCCGCCCTGATCGAAGGGCTCGGCGCCGGGCCCGTCCGCACCGTGCGCCGGGACCAGGACGGCGTGGACTTCCCGGTCTCGGAGCTCACCGTCTCCGCGGACGGCGCCCTCACGGTCGGCGGCGCCGAGGAGGGGGACGGGCTGTGCGTCCGGGTCAACCGGGACTTCCTGCTGGAGGCGGTCGGTGCGGGTGCCCGCGGCCAGCTCGTGCTGGAGCTCGGCGGCCCGGTCGCCCCGCTCGCCGTCCGCTTCCCGGACCGCGCGGGCACCTTCTCGCTGCTGATGCCCACCGCGCCCTGACGGTCCGCGGCCGGTCGGGGCGTCCGACAGGTTCCGGTACGCGGCCGTTGGGCCGAATCGCACGTGGTGCGCCGAATCTGTGGAGACCACGGCAATGTGATCGGGCATATGCCGATCGCTCTCTACGGTGGTTGCGCCGCCCGCGGCACCCGGTCCACCGTCCGGGCCCGCGCGGGGGACCACGACGACCAGGAGTCCTGCATGGCCGCTCACCATCCGTCAGCCGCTCCCCCGTCCGGCGTGCCGTCCGGGGGCGGCCTCCGGCCGACGGGCCGGCGGTGACCCCTGCCGCCGGCCCCACGGCGGGTCACCCGCCCCGCCGCGTCCGCCCGCCGTGCCGGGACCGCGGCCGCTGGGAGGGGTGTCGGGTGATCAGCTGGCGCGCGAGCTGGTCGAGGCAGATCGCCGCCGCCACGGGGGGAAGCCCGGCGACGATGACGTCCGGCACGGTCTGCGCGACCCCGCAGACGCAGAGCCCGGTGGCGACCGCCGAGAAGGCGAGGACGACGCTCCAGGCGTGCAGCGCGCGCCGGCCGTCGAGGGCGGCCCGGAGCACCGACAGGCAGCCGGCGAGCCAGGGCCCGTAGACCACCACAGGCCACAGCGCGGACAGCCCGCCGGGCACCCGGGCGAGGGCGAGGTCCTGCAGCGGCGGGTACGACAGGACCCAGCCCAGCACGCACACGACCGTCACCGCGACGGCGAGCAGGGTGCGGAACAACTCGCCCAGCGCCTCCTCGCGCCGCGCCTCGGCGGCCCGCACCCGGCGCCGCTTCCGCGGGGTCCGCGGCGGCGGGGCGGGCTGCGGCACGGAATCGGCGACCGGCCCCGCCTGGCTCGGCACGAAAACGCCGGAACTCCAGGCACCGGACATTTCGACGGTCGGCGCCGCATACCATCCGGCGTCCGCGGCGAGCGACCCCACCACCCCGTCACAATGCTCTCCGGGACCGGAAAACAGCGGGTCATTTCCGTACGGACGAAAGAATTCCAGCAGTGGGTCATGCACGGGGCAGCTCATTCCCCTGCGCAGCCGCGGAATGGTCCGTCGGCGGCGGTTGCGGGGCACCGGCAGGCACGGCGCCGGAGGGCTGCGCGGCGGCGCCGGGAACGGCGAACCGGCATTCCAGGCGGCGCAGCGTCCGGAGGAAGTCGGCGAGGATCCGGGAACAGTGCCACAGGACGACGCGCCGGCCGTTGCGCACCAGGTAGCCGGTCTCCACGTCGCCCGCGACGTTCTGCCGGTCCGGGACGAAGAGCCAGGCCCCGAGGCTGCAGATCGGGTCGCGCTCGGAGCTGTGCGGGGTCACTGGGTCAGGCATGGGAATCACACCATGGTCAACGAAGCGATCTTCCACCCGGGTGTGCGGAATTCGGGCGACATTCCGTATGAACGCTTGCGGGCGCTCTGCGGATCTCCTCGCGGGTGGTGCGCGCCCGCATATGCTCAAGGCCGCTCGCCGAATTTTCCCATCCGTGCGGCGCGCACCGCGGTTGTGCCGCGCCGCGCTCTCCGAAATTACCCGGACACCACGCACCGGAGGAACGTTTCCTCTGATTCCGATCTTCAAAGCGGTGCTGTATGGTCACTCTCTTGCAACGTTCCATTGCGAATTATCAGCCGATGTGGCCGGCAAGACTGTACGCAGGGGGTTTGGGTTGCTCAGCACGAACGAATACCTGGATGTCCGGCGGCTCCACGGCCAGGGATGGTCGATCTCGGCGATCGCCCGGCATCTCGGACGGGACCGCAAGACCGTCCGGAGGTACCTGTCCGGGAACCGCAAGCCCGGGGTGCGCACCCCGGCCGAGGACGTCTTCCTCTCCTTCCTCCCTTACTGCCGCCTGCGCCTGGCGGACGACCCGCACCTGCCGGCGACCGCGCTCTTCGACGAGATCACCGACCTCGGCTACCGCGGCGGCTACTCGACCTTCACCCGTGCCCTGCGCAGACACCGGCTGCGCCCGCCGTGCAGGCACTGCCACCCCGGCGCCCCCGGCGGCGGGGCGGGCGGCGGGCACACCGACCAGGAGGAGATCCGGTTCGGCTGGACGGACCTCGCCGACCCCCGGCCCGGCTGGGACGGCGGCGCGAAGGCCCACCTGCTGACCGGCTCGTTGCGCCACGGCCGCCGCTGGCGCGGCGTCCTCCTCGACAGCGACGACTTCCCGCAGGTGCTGGAGGCCGTCGACCACCTGCTGCGGCGACTCGGCGGCACGGCACCGCGCTGGCGCTTCGACCGCGACGCGCCCGTCCGGTGCCCGGCGACCGGCCGGCTGGCCAAGGAGTTCGCACCGGTCGGGCGGTACTACGGGGTCGAGATCGAACTGGAGACCACCGGCCCGACCGCCGAGGAACAGCGGCGCGCCGCAGCCGCCGGGCAGCACTGGCGCAGCGTCGTCGACGACCTCGGCCCGCGCGCGGCCCAGCAGATCCTCGACCGCCTGGCGGCGTGGTCGGACGACCGGATCCCGGCCGGCGACGGCACGCCGTCCGCCGCCCCGGCGCTGGAGGCGCTGCCGCCGGCGCCGTTCCCGGCCTGCGTGCGCACCCTGCGCACGGTCGACCAGCGGGGGCTCGTCCACTTCCGCGGCAACCGCTACGCCGTGCCGCCGGACCTCGCCGGGGCGCTGGTGGAGGTCCGCCACCGGCTGGACGAGTCCGACCTGTCGATCACCGCGTCGAGCGGGGCGGTCATCGCGCGCCACTCCCTGGCGCCGCGCGGTGCGGGCCGGACGGTGGCCGACGGCGACACGGCCTTCGTCCTGGAGCGCCCGCCCCGGCTGGTGCTGTCCGGTTCGGCGGGCTGCCCGGAGACCGCCGTCCGCCGTCCGCTGTCCGCGGAGGCGTCCGCCGAGGCCGAGGCCCTGCGCAGGCAGTACCCCCACCCCGCCCCGGCCGTACCGGTGCGCCGCCCCGCGGGCCCGCGCCACGGCTGACCGCGGCCGGCCCGCCCCGGAACCGCCGCCAGAGGCGCGAGGGTGGACACGTCAGGGGCGCCGGGGGCACCTGTGTGGCATCCGTGCGCCCTTGAAGACCGGCCTCAGGCCGCCGGCCTGATGTTGTGGTTGAAGTGGAAGACGTTCGCCGGGTCGTACTCGGCCTTGACGGCGGCGAGCCGGGCGAGGTTCTCGGCGCCGCGGCCCGCGGCGGCGCGGTCCTCGCCCTCGTCTCCGATGAAGTTGAGGTAGACGGCGCCGATCGACCAGGGCGCCATGTCGGCGCAGACGGCCTTCGTCCAGGCGCGGCCGCGCTCGTCGTCCGCCGGGTCCTCCCAGACCGCGAACGGGTGGACGGCCCAGGGCGCGGCCCGCCACGGGACGGGCCACTCGTGGTCGCCGGCCGCGACCGCACCGCCGAGGGCGAAGACGATGTGCTGGCTCGGCGAGGGAAGGATCATGTCCTTGGCCCGGGCGGTGAAGGCGTCCACGGTCTCGTCCGGGAAGCCGGAGAGGTACTCCGCCGACCAGTAGTTCCGGAAGCCGGGCGGGTCGTCGAGCATGCACTGCAGGTCGGCGTACGGGATGTCGGTGACCACCTCGGCCGCGTGCCCGAGTCCGAGCATCGGTGCGAAGGCCGGGCGGGCGCTCTCCAGGTCGCCTGCGTAGGTGAGCAGGACGCCGACGGCCTGCTGTCCGACCAGCTCCGGGGGCACGAACTCCTCGGGCGGCGCGGTGAGGTAGATGAAGGCGCCGCCGACCTCGTCGGGTGCGGCCTCCATGGTGTCGCGGTAGGCGCGCAGCACCTCCGGTCCCCGGTCGGCCTCGAAGAGCAGCAGGGCGATGGAGAAGCCGGGCAGCGGGTGCAGACCGAGGGTGAACTCGGTGACCACGCCGAAGTTGCCGCCGCCGCCGTGCAGTGCCCAGAAGAGCTCGGGGTTCTCCTGCGCGCTGGCGTGCACCCGGCGGCCGTCGGCGGTGACCAGGTCGGCGGCGAGCAGGTTGTCGCACATCAGGCCGAAGCGGCGCTCCAGCCAGCCGGAGCCGCCGCCGAGGGCGAAGCCGCCGATGCCGGTGGTGGAGGCGCGGCCGCCGGTGGTGGCGAGGCCGTGCGGCTGGGTGGCCCGGTCGAGGTCGCGCATCAGGGCGCCGCCGCCGACCCGGGCGACCCGGGCGTCCGGGTCGACCCGCACCCCGTTCATCCGGCGCAGGTCGAGCACGAGGCCGCCGTCGACCAGGGCCTGTCCGCTCACCGCGTGGCCGCCGCAGCGGACGGCGATCTCCAGTCCGCGGCTGCGGCCGAAGGCCAGCGCCGCGGCGACGTCGGCGGGCCCCTCGCACTGGGCGATCACCGCGGGCCGGCGGTCGATCATGGCGTTGTGGATGGCCCTCGCCTCGCCGTAGGCCTCGTCGCCGGGCAGCAGCACCCGGCCGGTGAAGCCCTCGGCCAGTTCCTCCGGACGCAGGTCGCCGTTCGCAGGGGATGCCATGGTGAGCCGTCCTTCCGGCCGGTGCGGGGCCGCCGCGGCCGGCGGCCCCGCTTTCGACAGTAGGCCGGACGGGTGAAGGCCGCATCCGAGCCGGATGCGGCCTGACGGCGGCTCAGGCCGCGGTCTGCAGTTCCCGCACCACCGGCCGGACCTGCGCCACGGTGACGACGGCGTTGTCCTGCGCCGGCGTCAGGTGGCCGCGCAGCCGGACGGCCAGTACGACGATCAGCACGGTGCAGGCCGTCATCGCCAGCAGGTACAGCGGCCAGGTGCCGGCGCCGACCAGCAGCACGCCGACGGCCGGGCCGACCGCGATGGCCGTCTGCTTCACCAGGGCGTGCGCGGCGTTGTACGTGCCGAGCAGCCGGGCCGGGGCCAGGTCCGCCACGATCGGGCCGAGGGTCGGTGCGAGCAGCGACTCGCCGACGCCGAACAGCGCGTACACGGCCACCACGGCGACGGTCGCGGCGAGCGCGTCCGAGCGGACCAGGCCGGCCACCAGGGCGGCCGTCCAGGCGCCCAGCCAGACCACGCCGGCGGCGGCCATCGCGGTGGTGCGGCGGCGGCGCTCGGTGAGCCGGACGACGACCATCTGCAGCAGCACGATGGTCAGCGCGTTGGCGCCGATCGCGATGCCGAGCACGGACGGCGCGGTGCCGACCGTGTCGGTGGCGAAGGCGGCGACACCGGACTCGAACTGCCCGTAGCAGGTGAAGAAGATCAGACCGGCGAGCAGGCAGAGCCGCAGCATGGCCTTGTCCTTCAGCACCGTGCGCAGGCCCCGGCCCTGCCCCTGGCCCGCGCCGTGCCCGGCGGCCGGGACGGGCTCCGCCTGCGGGACGCGGGCGGTGCCGGCCACCAGGGCCAGGCCCAGCAGGGTCAGCGCCTCGATGGTGAACAGCCGGGTGAGGCTGGCCGGGTCAGCGGGGTCGACGATCTGGCCGCCGACCAGGGCGCCGATGCCCATGCCCAGGTTGACCAGGGTGAACTGCAGGGCGAAGGCCCGCGAGCGGCCGGCCCGGCCGGTGCTGCGGACGATCATCGTGGCGAGCGCCGGCTGGCAGGCGGTGATGCCGGCGCCGAACAGGAACGAGGAGACCAGCAGGGTCGGCGCGGTGGCGGCCTGCCCGAAGGCGAAGGCGCCGACCGCGGCGAGCGCGGCGCCGGCGAGCAGCACCGGGCGCGGCCCGTACCGGTCGATGCCGCGGCCGGTGAACGGCAGGACGGCGAGCGCCGCGAGCGCGAAGACGGTGAACACCATCCCGGCCGCGAGCGAGCCCAGCCCCCGCACCTGGTCCACGTACACGAACATGTACGGCATCGTGAACCCGCTGCCGAACGCGCTGAGCGCGTTGCCCATCTGGACGCGGCGCAGCGGGCCGCCCGCCGCGTCCGCCCGCCGTACCCACTGCTTCACCGTGCCGGTCACCGTGCACACCCCTTTGTCGTCGAGGAAGGTTGAAGCCTTCCTGCTTTAACCCTGCAAGATTTCAGAGCTAAAATCTAAGTCTTCGAAGACTCAGGTGTCAAAGGCTTAACAGCTGCACGATGCGTGGGAGAATGACGGCCATGAGCACACGCAAGCCGGACGAGCCGGCCGCCTCCGAGCTCGGCATCGCCGAGCAGGTGGCCCTCTACCAGCGGGAATTCCCCACCGTGGACCCGCAGGTCGAGACGATCGTGTCCACGCTCTCCCGGCTGTCCCGCCGGATGAACGTGGCCTACAGCCGACAGCTGGCTGTGCTGGGAATCACGTCCGCCGAGTGGGAGGTGCTGAAGGCCCTGGTCTTCGCCGGCAGCCCCTACCGGCTCGGCCCGGGCGACCTCGCCAAGCGGCTGGGTCTCACCCCGGCGGCGATGACCCACCGGATCGACCGGATGGTCGCCGACGGCCTGGTCACCCGTGAGCGCGACGAGGCCAACCGGGTCCGGGTGATCATCGAGCTGACCGAGACCGGCCGCGACAAGTGGCTGGAGCTGATGCGGATGGCCGCCGTCTTCGAGGCCGACCTGCTGCAGGACATCACCGGCGACGACCGCGGCGCGCTCTCCGCGATGCTCGGCCGGATGCTGCGCCGGATCGAGCGGAGCCAGCCGGACGCCCTCGGCCGCACCGAGGACCTGGACTGACCGGCGCCCGCACGCACGCGAAGGGGACTGCCCCGGACGGAGGTTCCGTCCGGGGCAGTCCCCTTCAGCGGGGGGTGGTGCGGGTCGTCCGACGTCGTGCTGGTCAGCAGGCGCCGTTGTCGGTCCAGACGCCCCACTGGCCGCTGAGGGTCGGGTCCTCGCCCTGGGTCCACCACTTGTTGGTGTAGTTGTGACCCTTCCAGGAGACCTTGGCACCGGCGGTCGCGTAGACCGTGGCGGCGTTCCAGCTCGGGGCGGTGCAGGTGCCACCGGTCGGGCTGGCCGAGGTCGAGGGGGAGGTCGACGGCGAGGTCGACGGGGAGGAGCTCGGCGAGGCCGAGGTGCTGGGCGAGGAGCTCGGCGAGGCGGAGGCGGTCGGCGAGGTGGTCGGCGCCGGGCAGGAAGCGGCGGAGCCGTTGGTCGCGGTCACCATCGTGTCGAAGAGCGAGGTCTGGGTGCCCAGGTCGTACAGCGAGAAGGCGAAGGAGCCGCCGAGGCCGTTGCAGTGCGCGTAGTCCATCTTGGCCTGGATCGACTTGGCGTTCTCACCCGTCCAGAAGGTGGTGCCGTCGTAGAAGTACGAGGTCTTTGCCGCGTCGTCCCAGTAGGTGTTGGCCGCGTTGCCGACGAAGCTGCTGAGCTCCTTGTACATCTGGATGCCGGCGACGTTGCCCGACATCGCCGCGCCCGGGGCGGGACCGGTCGCGCTCTGGAACAGGCCGTGGTTGGCACCGGCGGGGACGCCCGTCCAGCCGCGGTAGTAGAACGGCACACCCATGTTGATCTTCTTGGCGGGGAAGCCGCCGGGGATGCCGTACTGCGGGTCGCCGACCGTCCACGCCTTGATGGCGTTGTCGATCGAGTACTTGCCGGTGCCGCCCGGGACGGGGGTCATCGGGTCGCTCGGGTTGTTGTAGATCGGCGCCTGGTGGTTGGTCGGGCCGGTCTTGTCCCACGCGCCGTGCATGTCGTAGGTCATGACGTCGAGGAAGGTCAGGTACTGGCCGAGCTTGTCGGTCTCGACGTTCTTGATCTTGTCCTGGCCGGCGCCGACCGCGGCGGAGAGTGCGTAGCTCTTGCCGTCGGTCCTGCCCTGCGCGTCGAGCTGGGAGCGCAGCTCGGCCATCAGCGCGGTGAAGTTCTGCTTGTCGTTCGGCGAGGCGTGGTTGCCGGTGTGGCCGCCGCCGCCCGGGTACTCCCAGTCGATGTCGAAGCCGTCGAAGACGCCGGCCGCGGAGCCGGCACCGCCGAAGCCGCCCTGCACGGGCAGGTTGCCCTTGATGAACATGTCGACGCAGGAGGAGACGAACTTCTTGCGCGCCGCGTCGGTGGCCGACACGTCGGAGAAGTACTTGGAGTAGGTCCAACCGCCGATCGACAGCAGCACCTTGAGGTTCGGGTTCTTCGCCTTCAGCTTCTTCAGCTGGTTGAAGTTGCCGACCAGCGGCTGGTTCCAGGTGTCGGCGACGCCGTCCACGCTGGTCGCCGTGTCGAAGGTCTTCTGGTAGTCGGCGTAGGCGTCACCCGCGCCGTCGCCCGCGTTCGGGTTGTCCTCGTTCTGCGAGGCGGCCTTGGTCGCCTCGAAACAGGTGAGGTTGGTCGGGTCGATGTTGGCGAAGTCGTAGATCAGGTAGTCCAGCTTGGAGGCCACGCCGGTGTCCTGAACGGTCTTCAGGTAGTACGCGTTGGAGTAGATCGACCACTGGTCGAAGTACGCGACCTTGATGCCGCCCGAAGTGGCGGGCGCGCCGGTCGAGTTGGTGGGGGCGGCCTGGGCGCTGGTGCCGGTCAGCGCGAGCGCGCCGCCGAGCAGCAGGGAGGCCGCGGTGCCGGCGGCGAGGAGGCCCGCGCCGCGGCGGCGGCGGTGCCCGCTCGGCCGGGGCCGGGACGGAAGGGAACGAAGCATGGCTGCGTGACTCCTGGTTGTGGGGGCGGTCCCGCCGCACCCCGGGGGAAGTCGCGGCGGGTGGGACCACCACGTCAGGGGCATGACAGGGAAATCGAACGTTGGCCTGCACACACAAGAAGAACCAGGCGCGGGGAGGTGCGCCGAACCGGTGCCGACGGCCCGAACCGCCGACACCGGTCCAGGGGCTCCCTGCACCTGGCCACAAAAATGGACTAGACCAAACGTCCCGTCAAGAGTCGTCTCCCGGGCTTGAGGCGCCCTTAAGGTTCCGTTGGGATACGGCTCAGTACCGCACCGCCCGGCTCACGACGGCCTTGACCTGACCGCTCAGCGAGCGGTTGCTCGTGGCCGTGGCCTGCGCCGTTCCGCCCGCGGGGACCTCCGGAACGGTCACCACCACGGTGTCCAGCCGGTTGCCGCTCGCGTCCTGGAAGTCGACCTGCACCAGGTACTTCTGCGGATCGCCCTGCCCATTGGCAACGGTGATGGGTACCTCGACCTTGCCGTCCGAGGACGTCACCGGAGTGCCCAGCTTCACGTCCCCGGCGGCGTCCAGCCCACCCGTGACGTCGGCGACCGCCGAGGAGGCCGCCGCCTCCGCGGAGGCCACCGCGGACGCCGCCGAGGAGGCGAGTGCGCCCGCGGACGAGGCCAGCTCGGAGGCCTTCGACCCGATCGCGGCGGCCGCCGAGGAGGCGACCGAGGACGGCGAGGAGTCCGACGAGCAGCCGGCCAGTGCGGCCCCGCCCAGCAGAGCGGCGGCGCCCAGCAGGGCTGCGGAACGGATCTGGAGGTTCATGGATTTCTGCTCCTGTGGGAACGACGGCTGCCGCGGGCGGGGCCCGCGCGGCCAGGTCCGGTGGGACGCCGCTGGTCAGGACAGGCCCGCGCCCTCCTGCATGGCGGCCTGCTCGATCTCCCTGATCTCCCGTCGCCGCACGGTGTCCTGACGGCGGGTCACCACGGCGGCCGCCCCGATCGCGCTCGCGCCGAAGGCCAGCAGCCCGACCCACGGCCGGTCGAGCACGTGGCCCAGTGCGTGGTCCAGCGAGTAGCGGCCCGCCCCGGAGATGCCCAGCGCCAGACCGCAGGTACCGAGCAGCCCCGGGTACTCGAAGCCGCCGCCCATCGCGAAGAAGCCGGCCGGGGCGTGCACGGCGATGGCCCCGGCCATCGTCCCGGCCACCACCGAGCCGGCCACCGGCGTGGCCAGGCCGAGGACGAGCAGCGCCCCGCCGCCGGCCTCGCCGAGGCCGGAGGCGATGGCGTTGGGCCGGCCCGGCTCGTAGCCCATGTGCTCCATGGCCTGGGCGGTCCCCTCGATCCCTCCCCCGCCGAACCAGCCGAAGAGCTTCTGCGCGCCGTGCGCGAACATCACCCCGCCCACAGCGGCGCGCAGGGCGAACAGGCCGAGGTCCTTGCGGTGCAGACTGGTCATGATGGGGCCCCTGGGTCGATGGCGGCACGTCCTCTCCATCCCAGCCCACGGGCCGAGGCCGCTCGACCCGGGACCGCCATCCGGGCGAACCACCGAGGAGCGCCATGTCCGCGCCGGCCACACCCGTGTTCCACCTCGACGGGACGGAGGTCACCGACGAACGGTCGCTGTTCACCGCGCTCGGAGCGGCCCTCCGCCCGCCGGACGGCTACTACGGCAGCAACCTGGACGCGCTCGCCGACTGCCTGCGCGGCGGCTACGGCCCCGAGCCCCCGTTCGTGCTGGTCTGGCACGCCTCCGCACTCGCCTCCTGCCGGCTGGACCGGCGGATGCTGCTGGCCGGCCGGGAGTGCAGCTACTTCGAGGCGGTGCTGGACGTCCTGAAGCAGGGCGGCGTCACCGTGCAGCTGCACTGACGGTCCGTGACGGCGTCCGGGCCCCGTTACCGAGCCGGGACACCCCGTGCAGAACCGGGCCGCCGACTCCCGGCGTGGTCACGCCCGACACCCCGTGACCGGCGACCCGCAGGAGCACCCGTGAACCACCGCACGACCGCCACGACCCGGGCGGCGGCCACCGCCGCGGCCGTCCTCGCCCTCGCGCTCGGCGCGGTCGCCTGCGACGACGACACCACCGCGGCCGGCACCGGCACCGCGGCGCCCACCACCGTGGTCTCCACCGCCACCGCCGGCACCGGCTCCACCGCGAGTGCGGCGCGCGCCGGGGCGTCCGGGCCGGGCTCGGCGGCCGGCACCGGCGGCAGCACCGCGCAGGCCGGTACCGACCGCTGCCGCACCGCCGACCTCAAGGCCGACGTGCAGATCCAGGAGGCCGGCAAGGCCATGGTGATGCTCACCAACAAGGGCGGCCGTGCCTGCACCGTCAAGGGCTACCTCGGCTACGGCGGGCTGCTCGCCGACAACTCCCGCGCCGACACCGCCACCCACCGGGTAGCCAAGCCGGGCCCGCCGGTCGCCGTCACCCTGAAGCCCGGCACCACGGCCTTCTCCGGGCTCTCCTGGAGCAGCTGCGACAAGGCGGACGCCACCTGCAGCGTGCTCGCCGGCCTGGTGGTCACCCCGCCGGACGAGACCACCCAGCTGACCGCCACCGTGCTCGGCACCGACGGCAAGCCGGTCGTGCAGTTCCCCGTCGCGAAGGCCGGCTTCACCGTCGGCACCCTCCAGCCCTCCAACCAGGGCGTCCTGCTCGGCTGACGCCGGAAGGAGGCCCCGGGCGCGACCCCGGCCGGAGGGCGGCGCCGGTCAGAAGAACGTCCGGACCAGGTCGACGACGCGCGGACGGTCCGCGTCCGCGTCGTCGAGCACCGGGATCAGCGTCCAGCGGTCGAAGGCCGTGCACGGGTGGGAGATCCCGAGCCGGACGACATCACCGACGGCGACCTCGGCGTCCCGCAGGTAGGCGTGCTGGTCGTTGAGGCCGCTCACCGTCGCACCGGTGAGCGGCTTGCCGCCGCGGACCTTCTGCGGGGCGGGCAGGCCGAGGTCGACCGGGAGGTCGCGCTTGCCGGCGTCCAGCAGCGCGAGGCCGGGCTCCGGTGCGGACACCACCCGGGCCCAGCCGTGCAGCGCGGCCCGCAGCGGCTCGCCCGCGCCACGGCGACCGAAGGGTGAGATGCCGCGGTAGAAGCCGTCGTCGTGGGCGAGGTAGGCGCCGGCCCGGACGACCACCCGGGTCCGGTCGTCGGCGAGCGGCGCGAGCTCCTCGGCGACGGTGTCGAAGAAGGCGCTGCCGCCGGCCGTCACCCAGACCTCGTCCACCTCGTCGAACAGGCCCTCGCCGGCGAGCTGCCGGTGCAGCTCGGCCATGCCCCGCAGGTAGCCGGTCACGGCGGAGAGCGAGGCCGGGGAGGCGTCCGGGCCGAGCGGGCCCTCGTAGCCGCTGACGCCGGCCAGCCGCAGGCCCGGTGCGGCGTGCACCGCGCGGGCCACCTCGACCGCCTCGGACAGCGTGCGGCAGCCGGTGCGGCCGCCCGGCGCGCCGAGCTCCACGCAGACGTCGACCGGGGCGGGCGCGCCGCGCAGCGCCCCGGACATCAGGGCGACGGCGCGGGTGGAGTCCACCCAGCTCGCGAAGCGGAACTCCGGGTCGGCGGCGAGCTCGGCGGAGAGCCAGCGCAGGCCCGCCGGGTCGAGCAGGGTGTTGGCCAGGTGGACGCGGCGCAGGCCGAAGGCGCGGCCGACCCGCAGCTGCGGCAGGTTGGCCAGGGTGACGGCGCAGGCGCCCGCGTCCAGGTGGCGCTGCCACAGGGCGGGGGCCATCGAGGTCTTGCCGTGCGGGGCGAGGCCGACGCCGGCCTGCTCGCACCAGGCGGCCATGGTGCGCAGGTTGTGGTCGAGGGCGGCGGCGTCCAGGGTCAGCAGCGGGGTGCCGAGGCCGTCGAGCCGGGGGGCGGTGGCGAGGTACTCGGCGACGGTCAGGCCCCACGCCTCGGCGGGGATCGCCTTGAAGCGGAAGTCGAGCCGCTCCCCGGCCAGTTCGGCCACCTTCGCCCGGTCGATCAGCTCCATCGCGCCCAGCCGTCCTCTCGCCCGCGCCCGCGGCGTTCCGGGCGTCCGACGGGCAGCCTATGCCGTCCGCGCGGGCCCGCGGGCCTACGGCGCCACCACGGGGTGCCAGGGGACGGGGCTGGAGAGGATCATCGAGCTGGCGGGCTGGCCGTACGCGGCGAGGCGGTCGATCAACTGTTCGAAGGCGATCATGCCGGGCACCCCGACCAGCAGGGTGCAGCAGGCGCCGCCGGTGACCCGGTGCAGCTGGAAGACCTCGGGCCAGCGGGTCACCTCGGGGTCGCGCAGCACGCAGTGCGGGCCGTAGCACTGCATGGTGACCAGGGCCATCACGGCCAGGCCGGCCCGGGCGGGGTCGACGTGCGCGTGGTAGCCGGTGATCACCCCGTCGGCCTCCAGCCGGCGGACGCGTTCGGCGACGGCCGGGGCGGAGAGTTTCACCCGCCGGGAGAGCTCGTTGTACGAGAGCCGGGCGTCGGCCTGGAGTTCGGCGAGCAGCAGCCGGTCGACGGCGTCCATGGCGACTCCCGGGGTCGGGTTTGCGTTCGGAAAGCGGATCGGCCCCAAGACCTTGCAGTCATGAACCCTGGGCGCGTTTTCGCTGCCCACCGCCCATTCAAGACGGAACGGATGCCGCCGCACAATGGTGGCCCCCACGATGGGAGTGGGACGAAACAGGACACACCAGGAGGAGTGCCATGGGCGGGGACACCGTCGACCGGCCGAATCTCGCCTTCGCGCCGCAGGGGGAGCCCGGCAACGGCACCCCGTACGCGCGCTACGCCATGCTGGACGTGCTGCACAGCCTGCAGCAGCCGCGCAGCAAGGTGCCGGCCGAGTACACGTTCATCGTCGCCACCCAGGTGATGGAGCTGCTCTTCGACCTGCTGCACCGCGAGTGGGTCTCCGCCCAGCACGCGCTGCGCGAGAACGACCCCGCCGGCGCCGTCGCCGCACTGCGCCGCGGCACCCACATACAGGACGTGCTGGTCAGCTCCTGGGACCTGCTCGCCACCATGACGCCCGCCGAGTTCAACTCCTTCCGCGAAGTGCTGGGCGAGGCCTCCGGCTTCCAGTCCTCGGCCTTCCTGCGGCTGGAGTTCCTGCTCGGCAACAAGGCCGGCTCGCTGCTGCGGATGTACGAGGACTCCCCCGCCGTGCACGCCGAGCTCACCGCGGCCCTGCACGGCGCGAGCCTGTACGACGACGCGCTCGCCCTGCTCGCCCGCCGCGGCGTGGCGGTGCCGCACGAGCCGACCGCCGGCCGGCACCGGCACGACGCCGAGGTGGAGCAGGGCTGGCGCCGGGTCTACACCGACCCGGAGCTGGCCGAGCTCGCCCGGCTCGGCGAGGCCCTGCTCGACACCGCGGAGCGGGTCACCCGCTGGCGCCAGCGCCACCTCTCCTCGGTCAAGCGCACCATGGGCGCCAAGCCCGGCACCGGCGGCTCCAGCGGCCTCAGCTGGCTCAAGCAGTCCGCCGACCAGGACATCTTCCCCGAGCTGTGGACAGTGAGGAACGACCTGTGACTACCCGTGAGGAGTGCGCGGCCCTCGACGCCGCAGACCCGCTGGCCGCACTGCACGGCGAATTCGCCCTGCCCGAAGGCGTGCTGTACCTGGACGGCAACTCGCTCGGCGCACTGCCCAAGGGCACCGCGGCCCGGGTCGCCGGGATGGTCGAGCGCGAGTGGGGCGAGGGCCTGATCCGCAGCTGGAACGACGCCGGCTGGTTCGCCATGCCGCACCGGCTCGGCGAGCGGCTCTCGCCCATGCTGGGCGCGGCCCTCGGCCAGGTGGTGGTCTGCGACTCCACCTCCGTGAACCTCTTCAAGGTGCTCGGCGCGGCGATGCGGCTGCGGCCCGGCCGGAGCACCCTGCTCGCCGAGCACGCCGCGTTCCCGACCGACCTGTACATCACCGAGGGCGTCACCGGCCTCTTCGACGGCGCCCGCACCGTGCTGCTGCCGCGCGCCGCCGACCTCGGCGAGCACCTCGGCGAGGACACCGCCGTGGTGGTGCTCTCGCACGTCGACTACCGCACCGGCGAACTGCTGGACATGGCCGCGATCACCGAGCAGGTGCACGCCGCGGGCGCCCTGATGGTCTGGGACCTCTGCCACACCGCCGGCGCCCTGCCGATCGAACTCGACGCCTGCGACGTGGACTTCGCCGTCGGCTGCGGCTACAAGTACCTCAACGGCGGCCCCGGCGCGCCCGCCTTCCTGTACGCGGCGCAGCGCCACCAGGGCGCCGCCGCACAGCCGTTGAGCGGCTGGTTCGGCCACGCCCGGCCGTTCGCCTTCGAGCCCTCGTACGCGCCGACCGAGGGCATCGGCCGCTTCCTGACCGGCACCCCGCCGCTGCTCGGCATGGCCGGCCTGGACGCCGCCCTGGACGTCTGGGAGAAGGCCGACCTGGCGCAGGTGCGGGCCACCTCGCTGGCGCTCACCGACCTGTTCCTGGAGCTCGTCGAGCCGCTCGGCCTGGAGTCGGTCACCCCGCGGGAGCACGCCCTGCGCGGCAGCCACGTCTCGCTGCGGCACCCCGGGGGCTACGCGGTGATGCAGGCGCTGATCGCCCGCGGGGTGATCGGCGACTTCCGCGCCCCCGACCTGATGCGCTTCGGCTTCACCCCGCTCTACCTCTCCCGCACCGACGTCTTCGACGCGGTGCGGCACCTCGCCGAGGTGCTGGAGAGCGGCGAGTGGCGCGAGGAGCGGTTCAGCCGCCGGGGCGCGGTGACCTGAGGAAGGCGTTCTCCAGCCCGTCCCAGTTCAGCGGGCGGCCGGGCGGGATGCGGGTCTCGTGCGCGACCTGCACGATCCGGGTCGCCAGCCGGTGCACCGCGAGCTCGTACAGCTCGCGCCGGCCGGCGGCCCGGGCCAGCGCGTACAGGCCCTCGCTCTGGTACTCCGGGCCCAGGCTGCGGTGGTTGAAACGCAGTTGGCGGGCAGCCGCGGGCTGCTCGGCCGAGGCCACCGGCAGCCAGATCACCGGGACGATGCCGCTCGCCTGCACCGCCGAGCGGTCCGCCGCCCGGGCCGCCCGCCGGGCGAAGCCGTACCACTCCCGGCCGCAGCGCTCGCTGGCGAAGTAGCGCGGCGAGTACAGCGGCACGAAGACCCGGCAGGTGGCGAGCGCCTCGGTGATCTGCCAGCGCGACCAGCTGTCCAGCTCGGGGCTGCGGTCGACGAAACCGGGCGGCACCGCGGACGGCAGGTCGGTCAGCTGGAGCACCTCCTCGCAGAGGTCCTGGAAGAGCCGGTCCACCGTGCGGCCGCCCGGGCCGCCGGGGTGGCTGAGGAAGAAGTAGGGTCTGGGCGCCTCCGGGCCGGCCGGCTCCTTGCGGTGCGTGCCCGAGTGCGAGGGGGTGCGCGACTCGACCGGACCGCCGTGCAGTTGGGCGTTGCGGGCGAGCACCAGCGGACGGCCGTCCCGGGGCGGCCAGATCCTGGTCACCGGCGGCGCCGGCGGGGTGGACTGCAGGGCGATCTCCAGCAGGTGGTGGACGGTCAGCTGCGGCGCGCCGTCCGGGTCGCCGGTGCGGATCGCCGCCGCCAGCCGGCCCGCCACCGAACGGTCCACCGGGTGGCGGAGGTTGACCACCTGGAAGCTGCCCGGGTCGACCGCCACCGGACCGCCCGCGGCCGGCTCCGGCGGCACGCTGCGCGAGCCGTCCAGGATCAGCAGCCGCCGCGCCGCCCGGCCGGCCGCGACCGTCTCCACCACCGCCTGCCAGTCCAGGCCCGGCCGGTGCACCCCGCCCCAGCGGCCGGCACCGACCGCCACGCCGAGCTCGTCGCCCGGGCCGAGCGGGCCGCCGACGTGCACCACCAGGGTGTCCTCCGCCTCCTGCACGGCCCGCTGCAAGGCCCGCTGGAAGCCGTCCGGGTCGTCCTCGCCGAGCCAGATGTGCCGCCGGTCCAGGCCCACCAGCGCCGGGTCGACCAGGGCCTCGGCGAGCGCGGCGAGATCGCGCAGCGCGGTGTACTCCTGCTCCTCCAGCACCTCGCCCGGGGCGCCGCGCGAGGTGGTCAGCAGCAGCACCGCCCGGGAGCGCTCCGGGTCGGGCAGCGCCGCGGGCTCCGGCGGCAGCGGGACGGGCGGCGCGTCCTCCTCGACCGGCCGGGCCGCCGCCTGCTCCTGCTGCGCCCCGGACGCGGTGTCCGCGGGGTGCGTCCCGGCGACCGGGCCGGCCAGGGTGAACACCGGGGCTCCGGTGACCCCGAGCAGCCGCGCGGCCTCCGGGCTGACCAGGGCGAAGGGCCGGGTGTCCAGCAGGGTCAGGGTGCCGCCGCCGGCCGTCTCCACCCACGCCGGGAAGGTGCCCGCGCCCGTCCGGCCGGCGTCGCCGATCCGCCCGCCGACCCGGATCAGCAGCTCCAGCGCATGGTGCGCGGTGGACCGCGGCAGGGTGTGCAGCAGCAGCTCGCGCACCCCCGGACGGAACGCGAAGTAGCCCGGCCGGCCCTGCTGTTCGCGCAGCAGACCGCTCACCACCACCTCCGCCAGGTGCTGCGGCTGCGGGCGGGCCAGCCCGACCTGCTGGAGCAGCCGCATCACCGGAAGGGCGGGCGTGGTCAGCGCGGTCATCCCGGCGAGGGTGAACGCCTCCCGGGAGGCCGTCGCCCGGAACCGGACGACCAGTTCCTCGGCGGTCAGCTCCTCCGGGTCCGGCCCGGCCTCGACCGCCCGGCCCGCGGAGTTCGTCGCCGCGCCGACCATCAGCGCCGCGCCGACCACCTGCCCGCCGGTCGGACTGCCCACCAGCTGCGCCCAGTTGGCCAGCCACTCGGGGCCCGGCTCCAGCACCGGGACGGCCGGTGCGCCGCGCCCGGGCGGGGCGTCGGTGAACGGGGCGAAGGTGTAGGCGGCGTCGGGCGCGCCGGCCTCGGTGGCGGTGAACACCCCGGGCACGGCGGGCACCGCGGTGAGCGGCCAGAGCCGTTCGGGCAGCGGTTGGACGACCGCCACCGGCAGCCGCCGGGCCAGCGCGTGCAGGGTGCGGTGCCAGCGGTCCCCGGCCGGTCCCGAGCGCCACTGCGGGCCCATGCAGTCGCTGATCACCAGAACGGCGGAGCGGCCCTCGGCGATCCGGCGGTGGGCGAGCCGTCCGTCCGGCAGCAGCCGGCCGGAGCAGACCTGGCGGAAGGCCCCGGTCTGTTGGAAGAGCGTGCGCAGTTCCCGGGCGAGCGGCCGCCACAGGGTCATCGTCGGGCCGAGGTCGAGCACCAGGTGCAGGTCGAGCCAGCGTTCGGTGCTGGGCCGCAGCACCGGCAGCCACTGGACGGGACCGGGCTCGCGCAGCGCCTCGGCGATCCGGTCGGCGGTGGCCTGCTCGTCGAGCAGGCGGCGGCGCTCGTCCGGGACGAGCCGCTTGAGCGGGCGCAGGGCGCGCTGCAGCGGCAGCGGGCGGGCCAGCATCGGGGCGTCGGGGGTGGGTGCGGGGACGGCGGGGGCGGGCCGGCCGCCGCGGTCGGGGGCGGGCAGGTGCAGGGCGGTGCGCGGACCGGTGCCGTCCGGGCCCGGGGTGTGCTCGGTGCGGTGGCGGGGGCGGTGGCCGCCGGGGGTGCCGGCGGCCGGGCGGTCGGTACGCGGGGCGGCCCGGCCGGCGGTGTCCTGGCCGGTGCCGCCCTCGGTGCCGCGGGCGGCCAGCCAGAGCAGTTCGGCCAGTTCGACGGGCGCCCGGGGGGAGAGGCCGAGTTCGGCGAGCAGGTCGGTGAGGCGGTCCAGGGCCGCCGGGTCAGAAGACATCGTCGTCCTGGCCGCGGCTGAGGTAGGGCATCACCTGGGCGGCGAGCGCGGCCCGGTCGGCGGCGTCGCCGAGTTCGGGGCGGGAGGTGAGGTAGATGGCGTTGAGCAGCTGGTCGGTGGCGAGTTCGCCCTCCTCGCGGCGGGCGAGGAAGACGTCGAGGATCTCGGTGACCAACTGCCGGTCGGAGTCCGGGAGGTGGGAGTGGACGATGGACTCCAGCTCGGCGCCCTCGGGGCGGCGCAGCTCCAGCACCACGCAGCGGCGCAGGAAGGCGGCGGGGAACTCGCGTTCGGCGTTGGAGGTGAGCACGGTGAACGGGAAGGCCCGGCAGCGGACCCGGCCGGAGCGGACGGGCGCCCGGCCGGTGCCGTCGGCGGTGAGCACGTGCGCCTCGGGCTGCTGGGGGGCGGCGCGGACGAGTTCGTCGATCTCGTACTGGCCCTCCTCCAGGATGTGCAGCAGGTCGTTGGGCAGGTCGAGGTCGCCCTTGTCGATCTCGTCGATGAGCAGCACCCGGGGCCGCCGGTAGGGCAGCAGGGCCGTGCCGAGCGGGCCGAGCCGCAGGTGTTCGTCGAGCGAGGCGTCGGGGGTCTGCGGGCCGGAGCGGTTGGCGGCGTAGAGGCGGGAGAGCGGGTCGTACTGGTAGAGGCCGTCGCGCAGGGTGGTGCGGCTGGTGATGTTCCAGCGGAGCACCGGGCCGAGGCCGAGTTCGCGGGCGACCGCGTACGGCAGGCTGGACTTGCCGCCGCCGGGCGGGCCGGTGACCAGCAGCGGCCTTCTGAGGTAGAGCGCGGCGTTGACGAGTTCGACGGTCTCGGGGGTGGGGCGGAAGGTCGCGGCGCGGTGCCGGGCCGGGTCGGGCACGGGGTCGGCGGGGCCCTCGGGCTGCGCCAGCAGCGGCCCCCCGTCGAAGTCGCGCCAGGGCGGCGGGGCGGGCAGCTCGGCGATGCCGTCGTGCGGCTCGTTGACGCCCTGGTAGATGCGCTTCAGCGGCATTGCTCTCCTGCTCCTGCTCACTCGTCGGGGCCTTCGGCGGTCTCGGTCTCACTCGGGGCCCGCGGCGTGGGGCGGCGGTGCGGTCGGGACGACGCGGTAGGGGCGGTGGGGGCCGGGCAGTACCGCCGGGTCCTCCCACAGCAGCACCAGGCCCGCCGCCCAGTGCTGCGAAGGGTCTGCCGCCTCCTCCGCCTCGTGCCGCAACTCCCTGACCCGGCGCGGCAGGTCGGCAGGTGCGACGTCGGCCAGTTCCTCCGCCAGTCTGGCAAGGAATCGCTCGTTGCGGCAGGTCCGGGTGTGCGTGTGGTCGGCGGTGCAGGCCTGGCCCGGCCACAGCACGGCGGGAACGCCGGCCCGCAGGGCGGCCGCCAGCAGCGGTTCGTACGGGGCGCCCCTGGGCGGGCCGGGGAGGGCGGGCAGCTCGACCCGCTCGGGCGGCCTCAGCCGGTGGTAGAGCCTTTTGCCGTCCGGGAGTTCGGTGCAGCGCAGCTGGTGCAGCAGGGTGCCGGCGGCGGCCCGCAGCGGGGCCCACTTGAGTTCGAGCTGGCGGCGGGCGGCCGGGTCGGCGCGGCGCTGCGCGTCGACCACGACGACGGCGTGGTCGGCCCCGAGCGGGCCGTAGTCGGTGCGCCGGCGCGCCCAGCCGTGCACCGGCTCGGTGAGCCACTTGCGCGGCAGCGAGAAGATGACGAGTTCCGCGCCGTCCGGTTCCAGGCGGCCGAGTTCGTGGTCGATGCGGTCGCGGACGGCGTGCTTGAGGCGCAGCCGCGGGACGGTGCGGGTGTCGGCGGCGCCGATCCGGCCGTCGCGGACGGCGGCGACCGCGACGTGGAACATCGCGGGGCCTGCGCCGCTCGGGGTGATCTCGACCAGGATGGGCCGCCACCGCTCGCGTCTGCGGCCGGCGGTGGGGGCGGTGTCGCGGTGCCGGTCGAGCCAGTCCAGCAGGCCGTCGCGCAGGGCCGGGTCGGTGTGCGCCTCGGCGACGTGGTGGGCGAAGTGGACGACGGGGTGCGGGCCGTGCGGCGGCCGGGGGACCTCGGCGAGCAGGTACCAGCCGGCGTCCCAGAGGGTGGCGGGGCGGCTGGGCGGGTCGGGGCAGCCGAGCGGTCCGACGGCGGCGCGGTAGAGCTCCAGCGGGTCGGCGGGCGGCGGTCCGGCGCCGAGCAGCAGCCGCAGTCCGCGCACCGCGTGGGCGGGCAGCGCGGCGCCGGTGAGCCGGTCGGCGAGCTGCGGGACGTACCGGGCGGCGGCCTCGGCGGGCAGCATCTGGCCGAGCCGGGCGGCGGGCCGGCTGCGGTCGTCGGGGCCGCGCGGGACGCCGAGGGTGTCGAGGGCGGCGGTGACCAGCCCGGCCACCTCGCCGGTGGCGGCGATGACGACCGGCCCGCCGCTGAAGCCCGGGGAGAGCGGCATGCCGGTGCCCTCGTGCTCCAGCTGCACCAGCTCGCCGGCGATCCGGAAGCCGCCGCGGGTCAGCCGGATCTCGCTGCTGAGGCCGGTGTCGTGGCCGGCCGGGAAGCCGTAGGCGACCAGGGCGGGTGCGGGCGGGCCGGCCCAGCGGTGCAGCGGGGCGAACGGGGCCGGCGCGGCGGTCTGCGCGGGGACGGGTTCGCGGAGCCGGAGGACGGCCACGTCCCCGGCGCCGCCGGGGAGTTCGGGCCAGGGGCCGCGCAGCGCGACGGTGCCGGTGAGCGGCGGCAGGTCAGGGTGGGCGACCAGCCGGACCTCCGCCTCGTGGACGCCGTGCACCACGTGGGCGCAGGTGAGCACCTCGCGGTCGGAGATGAGGATGCCGGCGCCGGTCAGCGGCCCGGCGGGCCCGGCGGTGTCGATCCGGGCGAGCCAGCGGACGTCCTGCATCGGCACGTCCGGTCAGTGCCCCGCCCGTTCCCCGGTGGTGCCGGGTGACCAGGAGAGCTTGACCGTCAGGTGCGCGTCGGCCGCCGTCCGGGCGATCAGCGCGCCCGCCTCGGCGGAGAGCTTGACGCCGAACTCGATCTCCACCGCGTCCGGGCGCAGGCTGCCGTCACGCAGGACGGCGAGCGCGGCCTCGGCCGCGGCGCGGACGCCGCCCAACGCGTGCTCGAAGGTCTCCGAGGCACGGACGACGGCGTCGCCGCTGCCCCGGCCGACCGGCTGCATGCCGTACGCCGCCGGGGTCTGGGAGGTGCTCTCCACCCGGACCACCGCGCCGTCGGCCGTCAGGAACTCCACGTAGTGCGACATGGGCACTCCCCACCGTGTCAAGCCGTACTGTCAGCCGAATTCCTTGGCGATGGTCGCACAGCACAGGCCGTGGCGCAGCGGTTCCGACGGGGTTGACATCAGTAATCTTCAAGGAACATGACAATATGTCAGGTTGATCCGCCCGTACCGGGCCCGGCCGGATCCCGCCGGACGCGGGAGGGCCCCGGGGACGGCGGCCTAGGGTGGTCCGGACGGAGCCGAGGAGGGCGAGCGGATGGACGGAACGGCCGGCGGGGGGCTGGTGGCGGTCGCGGGGAGCGCCGAGGTGTTGGCGCTGCCCGGCCTCGGCGAGGAGTTGCTGACCCCGGCCGAACGCGAGCGCGCGGCACGCTTCCACCGCGAGCGGAACCGGCTGGACTTCGTCGCCGCGCACCTGCTCGTCCGGCTCTGCGCGGCCCGGCTGCTGGGCGTCCCGGTCGCCGGGCTGGTGCTGGAGCAGTACTGCCCCGACTGCGGGCTGTCCGGACACGGCGCGCCCTCGTTGGCCGGGCGGCCGGAGGTGGGGCTGAGCCTGTCGCACACCGAGGGCGTGGTGGCCGCGGCCGCCGGGCCCGCGCCGGTCGGCGTGGACGTCGAACTGCCGGGCGGCCGGGACGGCACCGCCGACCTGTACGACCGGGTGCTCGGCCCCGCCGAGTCCGCCCTGGTGGCCGCCCGTCCGGACCCGGACGGGGCCTTCCTGCGGCAGTGGGTCCGCAAGGAGGCGATGATCAAGATCGGCCGGGCGAGCCTGGACACCCTCGCCTCCGTCGACCTGTCCGCGCTGCCGCTGGACCTTCCCGGCCCCGGACCGGCCCTGCACCGCCACGGCGACCTGCACCTGCTGGACTGGGCGGCCCCCGGCAGCGGGGCCCTGCTCGCCGCGGTCAGCACCCGGCCGGTCCGGCTCCTGCCGCCGGACGGCCTGCGCGCGGGAGGAGTCCAGGGGCGTCCGGGGGCGTCCGCGTAAGGGGTGTTAGCGTCGGCGACGGCCGCGTCGGACCGCATCCGCGCAGGTCCGCCCATCCTCCCCCGCCGCACGAAGGACGACTTCCCCATGGCCAAGTTCCTGCTGAGCCTGCACGTGCTGGCCTCGGTGCTGTTCATCGGCCCGGTGGCGGTCGCCGTCAGCATGTTCCCGCGGCGCGCGGCCGCGGCCCTGGGCTCCGGCGCGGACCAGCCGGTCGCGGCCGCCTCGGTGCGGCTGCTGCACCGGATCACCCAGGTCTACGCGCTGCTCGGGATCGCCGTCCCGCTGCTGGGCATCGGCGTGGCCCAGGTGATGGACGTCCTCGGCCAGAGCTGGCTGATCGCCTCGATCGTGATCACCGCGCTGTCGGCCGGCTCGCTGCTGCTGTTCGTGGTGCCCGCCCAGCAGTCCGTGATCGACACCCTGGACGCGGAGGCGGGCACCCCCGCCGCCCACTCCCGCGGCGACGACCGGGAGCGGGCGGAGCGCGGCCTCAAGCTGCTGCCGATGACCGCCGGCGTCTTCAACCTGCTGTGGGCGGTGGTCGTGGTGCTGATGGTCATCCGACCGGGGTCGACGACGGGGGCCTGACCTCCACCCGTCCGGCACCCCGGATCTCCAGGCCTTCGAGCAGCTCCAGGGTCGCGGCGGCCACCGCCGCGACCGCCTGCTCGAAGGCCTCCCTGTTGTGGGCGGCCGGCGCCCGGAAGCCGGACACCTTGCGGACGTACTGCAGGGCCGCGGCGTGGACGTCGTCGGTGGTGACCTCCGGCGTCTCCGGCGGCCGGAGCGTCTTGATCGATCGGCACATACCCCCCAGTCTGCCCGGCGCGCCCGCCCCGCGGGCCGTCATCGGCGGACCGGGTCGACGAGGCGTACGCCGGCGCGCTTCACCGCCCGGGCGACGATCGCGGTCTCCGCGCGGGCGACGCCGAGCGGACCGAGCACCTCGGTGGAGAACCGGAACAGGGCGGCGTGGTCCTCGCAGAAGACGGTGGCCATCAGGCCGGTCGGGCCGCTGGTGGCGAGCACGCCGTGCACCTGCGGGTGGCCGGCCAGTGCCGTGCCGACCTCGACCAGCCGGCCGGGCGGCACGTCCAGCCAGAGGTTGGCGTCGACCGCCATGCCGAGCAGCCGGGGGTCGACGGTGGCGTGGGTGCGCAACAGGCCGCCCGCGGCGAGCCGGTGCAGCCGTCGGCGCACGGTGGACTCGGGCGCGCCCGAGGCGGCGGCGAGGGAGGCGTGCGACCGGCGCGCGTCCCGGCCGAGCAGGTCGAGCAGCGACCGGTCCAGCGCGTCGGTGGCGGGGGCCACGGTGGTCGGGGCGGGCGGGGCGAGGGCGGCGACCTGTTCGGGCGCGAGGTGGCCGGAGTGCCAGTGGCCGGCGTCCGCGAAGGCGTGCAGCACCGCGTGCACATCGGTCTCCAGGACGGCGCCGGTGGCGGGAAGTTGGCCGTAGAGCAGGCGGTCGCGGGAGCCGGCGTCGGTGAGCACGACGGCGCTCACCTCGCTGCCGCCGAGCATGATGTCGACGAACGGCACGTCCGGGCGGGCCGCCAGCGCGTGCGCGACGGTCTCCACCTTGCCGCGCAGGACGCGGACCCTCAGCAGCAGGGCGCCCACCGCGCGGTCCCGGACGTCCGGCATGAGGACGACGGTGACGGTGCCGCTGCCGAGCAGCCGGGCCAGGCGCCGGGTCACCGTCCGGGCGGAGACGCCGAGCACCTCGGCGATCCGGCCGGTCTCGGCCCGGCCGTCGATCTGCAGGGCGCAGACCAGCCGCCGGTCCAGCTCGTCCAGCCGGTCGTCCGGATCCACCGCATCGAGGTCCACTGCTGTCCGTTCTCCGCCGCATCCGGCCGATTCAGAGTCCTGGTCCGCCGCGATCACGGTACTCCTTCTCCATGGCCGGACCGGCCACGACCGAGAGGAGCCCCCCGTGGAGAAGACGCTGTCCGGAACGATCGACGCGGTGCACGCCGTCGGCGAGCGGCTGGCCGCCCTGCAGAGCCCGGCCCCGGTGCCCGCGACCGGCCTCGCCGAGGCCGTGGCCGCCTTCCGCGCCGTGGACGGACCCGCCGCCGCCCTGCTGCGCGAGCGCCTCACCGCGCTGCGGCCGTCCGCCGGATGGCACGGGGAGGAACTGGACGGCGACGTACCCGCCGAGGGCGAGTGGTGGGTCTGCGACGCCACCGACGGCGCCGTCCAGTACCTGGGCGGGCTGCCGCACTGGGCGGTCACCGCCACCCTCGTCCGGGACGGCGCCGCCGTGCTCTCGGTGGTGCACGCGCCGCTCCATGGCGCCACCTACACCGCGCTGCGCGGCGGCGGCGCCCATTTCGACGGCCGGCCGATCGCCCCGACCCCCCGCACCCTGCAGGTCGCGGTCGCGGCCACCGCGCAGCCGCCGACGGTGGCCGGCGACCCGGTCGCCCGGCGGCGGGCCGGCGAATCGCTGACGGCGATGCTCGGCGGGGCCCTGGCCGTCCGCAACCTCGGCCCGACCGCCCTGCAGGTGGCCCAGGTCGGCGCCGGGAACCTCGGCCTCTTCTGGGAGTACGGCCAGGACGGCCCCAACCTGCTGCCGGGTGCCCTGATCGCCGCCGAGGCCGGGGCCGTGGTCACCGACGCGACGGGCCGACCGTGGACGCCGGCCGCGGACAGCTTCCTGGCGGCCGCCCCCGGGGTGCACGCCGAAGCGCTGACGGTGCTGGCGCAGGTGCGGTGAGCGCAGGTGCGGTGGGTGCCGGGGCCGCGCGGTGTCAGTCCTTGGGGCTCATCAGGGTGCTGGTCAGCGGGGTGCGGGCCAGCGCCAGCACGCCCACCACGATCAGCGCGACACCGGCGGCCTCGGGCACCAGCCAGAGGCCGGTGCGCAGCGTCTCCTCGTACAGCAGGACACCCAGCAGCAGGCTGACCCCCGCGTCGCCGAGGGTCAGCGCGGGCTGCGAGGCCACCAGCGGACCCGACTGCAGGGCGTTCTCCAGCAGGTAGAGCGCCCCGACCCCGGCCACGGCGAAGCCGTAGGTCTGCCAGGCCGTGAGGAAGGCCTCCAGCCCGTGCTTGTCGAGCAGATGGGTGGAGGACTTGATGAGCGCCGCGGTCAGCGCGTTGCCGACGGCCGCCGCGCCCGCCAGGCAGGCGGCGCGGACCCCGCCGGGCGGACGGCGCAACGCCACCGCGCAGAGCACCGCGATCGCGGCGCCGCAGCCCGCGAGGGCCGGGATCCAGCGGGACATCGGGACGTGCATCGTGCCGGGGGTCGGCGCGGCGGCCCCCAGCGCGAGACCGAGGCCGACCACCATGCAGGCGACGGCGGCCCAGGCCCGGCGGGAGAGGTTCCGGTGGGACATCGCCGAGGCGATGACCAGGGCGAACGGCAGCTCCAGGACGAAGATCGGCTGGACGACCGAGAGCGCGCCGCGGGCCAGCGCCACCGCCTGGAAGAGCGCGGCGGCGGTCACCGCGGCGATGCCCGCCAGCCAGACCGGGCGGCGGGCCAGGTCGCGCAGCAGGCCGAACCGGAAGCCGGAGGAGCGCGGCACGGTCTGCGCGGCGCGGTGCTGCAGCACGGTGGCCAGGGCGTTGCTGATCGCGCCGCACAGGGCGAACAGGACGGGGAGCAAGGCGGGCGGTTCCCTTCACCGGATCCGCCCAGTCTCACCCACCCGCCCCGCACCCCCGCCGCACCGCGCCGCACCCCGACCCCGGCGCCAGCCGTTCAGGGGCGCCGCCTGGCAGAACACCGCGCGAGCCGGAGAACACGCCACTACCCCGTCACCCCGCCCCGCGCAGCGGCTCACCCCCCGGCCACCCCGAACAACCGCGCCGCGTTCCCCCAGCACACCGCCCACAGCAGGCCCTTCAGGCCCGAGCCGCTCCAAGGCGGCCGACGCGTGCCCGTACCCTCCACCGGCCGCACCCCGCCCCGCGCAGCGGCTCACCCCCCGGCCACCCCGAACAACCGCGCCGCGTTCCCCCAGCACACCGCCCGCAGCCACTCCTCCCCCAGGCCCAGCCGCTCCAGGGCGGTCAGCGCGTGCCCGTACCCGTACGGGATGTTGGGGAAGTCGGTGCCGTGCAGGATGCGGTCCTGCAGGTCGGTGAGGCGGGGCCGCAGGCCCGGCGGGAAGGGGGCCAGGCGTTCGGTGAAGTCGGTGAACGCCATGGTGGTGTCGAGGTGGACGTTCGGGTGGCGGTCGGCGAGGTCGAGGAAGTCGGCGTACTCGGGCAGGCCCATGTGCGCGACCACCAGGTGGAGCCGGGGGTGGCGGGCGAGGACGGCGCCGATCGGCCCGGGCCCGGTGTGCTTGCCGGGGGCGGGGCCGGAGCCGCAGTGCGTGACGACCGGGGTGCCGCTCTCGGCGAGCAGGCCCCAGACGGCGTCGAGCCTCGGGTCGGCCGGGTCGTACGCACCCACCTGCACATGGGCCTTGAAGACCCGGGCGCCGCGGTCGAGCGCCGCTTCGACGTACCCGGCGGCGCCGTCCTCGGGGTAGAAGGTGGCGGTGTGCAGGCAGTCGGGGGTGCGGGCGGCGAAGTCGGCGGCCCAGGCGTTGAGCCAGGCGGCCATCGCCGGTTTGTGCGGGTAGAGCATGGCGGTGAAGGCGCGGACGCCGAACTCCCTCAGGGTGTCGACGCGTTGCTGTTCGGCGTGCCGGTAGGCGATCGGCCAGGGCTGCCCGGTGAGCGGCCCGACCGCGTCGAAGTACGCCCACACCTTGTCGAGCACCTGCTCGGGCATGAAGTGGGTGTGCACGTCGATGAGGCCGGGCAGCCCCAACTGCTGCCAGAAGGCGCGGACTTCGTCGGTCCCGGTCACCGCCGGACGGCCCTGTCCAGGATCGCGGCGGTGTCGGTGCCGGCGGGCAGGGTGCCGAAGGCGAGTCCGTGGTCGCCGCCGAGCCGGGAGGCGCAGAAGGCGTCGGCGACGGCCGGGTCGCCGTACCGGACGAGCAGCGAGCCCTGGAGGGTGAGTGCCATCGACTCGACCAGCCGGCGGGTGCGGTACTCGAGGTCGGTGAGGTCGCCGAGTTGCTTGCGCAGGGCGGCGGTGGCGGCGTCGAGGCGGCGGTCGGCGCCCGCGGCGGCGTCGAGTTCGGCGAGGAAGGCGTCGACGCTGGCGGGGCGGCGGGCCATGGCGCGCAGCGCGTCCAGGGCGGCGACGTTGCCGGAGCCCTCCCAGATGGAGACCAGCGGGGCCTCCCGGTAGAGCCGGGGCATGCCGGACTCCTCGACGTAGCCGTTGCCGCCGAGGCATTCGAGCGCCTCGGCGGCGTGCGCCGGGCCGCGCTTGCAGACCCAGTACTTGGAGACGGCGAGGCCGAGGCGACGCAGCAGGGTCTCCTGTTCGTCGCCGGCGAGGGCGGCGTCGGTGGCGGCGGCGAGCCGCATCGCGACGACGGTCGCGGCCTCGGACTCGACGACGAGGTCGGCGAGGACGTTGCGCATCAGCGGCTGGTCGACCAGGGCGGCGCCGAACGCCCGCCGGTGGGTGGCGTGGTGGAGGGCGCGGACGGTGCCGTACCGCATGCCGGAGGCGGCGCCGATCGTGCAGTCGAGGCGGGTCATGTTGACCATCTCGATGATGGTGGGGACGCCGCGGCCCTCCTCGCCGACGAGCCAGCCGGTGGCGCCCTCGTACTCGATCTCGGCGGAGGCGTTGGACTTGTTGCCGAGCTTGTCCTTGAGCCGCTGGAGGCGGATCGGGTTGCGGCTGCCGTCGGGCAGCACCCGGGGCAGCAGGAAGCAGCTGAGTCCGCCGGGGGCCTGGGCGAGGGTGAGGAAGACGTCCGACATGGGCGCGGAGGTGAACCACTTGTGGCCGGTGAGCCGGTAGCTGCCGTCGGTGTGCGGGACGGCGGTGGTGGTGTTGGCGCGGACGTCGGAGCCGCCCTGCTTCTCGGTCATCGACATGCCGGCGATCAGGCCGCGCTTGGTACCGGGCTCGCGCAGCCCGAAGTCGTACTCCCGGGCGGAGAGCAGCGGTTCGTAGCGCTCGGCGAGGTCGGGGGTGGCGCGCAGGGCGGGCACCGCGGCGTAGGTCATGGAGATCGGGCAGGTGTGGCCGGCCTCGACCTGGCCCCAGACGTAGAACTTGGCGGCGCGGGCGGTGTGCGCGCCGGGGCGGTCGTCGGCCCAGGGGGCGGCGTGCAGGCCGTACCGGACGGCGGTGTCCATCAGCCGGTGCCAGTACGGGTGGAACTCGACCTCGTCGACGCGGTGGCCGTAGCGGTCGTGGGTGCGCAGGACGGGCGGGTTCTCGTTGGCGAGGCGGCCCCAGGTGTCGGCCTCCTCGGAGCCGGCGAGGCGCCCGAGTTCGTGGAGTTCGTCCTCGGCCCAGCCGGCGCCGGCCCGGTGCAGGGCGGCGAGCAGCGCCGGGTCGGCGGCGACGTCGTGGCCGTACGGGTCGGGGACCTGGTTGGTGACCTCGTGCGTCGGCATGCCGTCCTCCTGGGCGGGGGTCTGGGGGGTCTGCGGGGTTTCGGTGCTCGAACGGTTCTGCGGGGCTTCGGGTTCAGCGGGTGGTGCGGGGCGGCGGCGCGGCCTCGGGGGTGCCGAGGGCGCGCAGCGCGAAGGCGGTGAGTGCGGGGATGGTGTCGCCCGGGTCGCCGCCGGCGGAGAGCGGGCCGACGAGGGCCTCGCCGATCGCGCCCACCAGCGCGGCGGCGGTCAGTTCGGCGTCCTGGTGCGGGAGTTCGCCGCTCTCGACGGCGTCGGCGATCTGCGCGGCGATGAGGTCGCGGAAGGCCCGGCGGAAGACCAGGCGTTCGGCGTCGACGACCGGGTCGGCGGGTTCGGCGAGCAGGGCGTAGGCGCGGCGGGGGGCCTTGAGCGCGCGGGCGGCGAAGGTCTCGACGACGGCGGCGACCCGGCGCTGCGGGGTGGACTCGCGTTCGACGGCCGCGGTGACGGCGGCGACCTCCCTGCCGACGACCGTGCGGAAGAGTTCGACGGCGAGGTCGGACTTGCCGGCGAAGTGGCGGTACATGGAGCCGGTGGCGATCCCGGCGCGTTCGGCGACGGCGGCGACCGAGCAGCCCGCGTAGCCGCGCTCGGCGAGCAGGGCGACGGCCGCCTGGAGCACGGCGGCGCGCTGGGCGTCGAGCCGGGCCTGGACGGCGGGGGTGCGTCGGTATGCCATGCCAAGCATTGAAGCACTGATTCACTGCTTCGAGAAGGGCGGCGCCACCGGTCACGCCGGCCCGCCCGGGAACGCCGCGAGGGCCGCCCGCCGGTCGGCGGACGGCCCTCGGGGAGGGGGCGGCAGTTGGCTGTCGGGCCCTTGCGGGCGCGGACCGGCCCGCTACGGCTTGGGCAGCGCGCAGCCGGACCGGTTCAGGTCGAGCTTGTTGCCCGCGGCGAAGCAGGCGGGGATGAGGTAGGTCTCCTCGGCGTAGTTGATGCCCTTGCGGACGGTCACCGTGCCGTTCTGGTCGACCTCGCACGGGTTGTTCTCGGTGCACCGCTCGCCGTCCTCGTTGCCGGTGTTGTTCACGGCGACGACCTGGCCGGTGGCGGTGTCGACGACCGGGGAGCCGGACGTGCCGCCGATGGTGTTGCAGCTGGAGGTGTAGCGGACGGAGTCCTTCCAGGTCCAGCCGCCCTCCTTGAGCCGGTAGACGAAGCCGTCCACGCTGCAGGAGTAGATCTTCTTCCAGTACCCGGAGACCACCTTGATCGAGGCGCCGGCCGCGGGGTGGCTCGCCGAGAGGGTGAGCGGGGCGATGCCGTAGCGGGACTGGATGGCGGCGTAGGTGCTGGTCAACTGGTAGAGCGTCACGTCGGTGTCGGTCATCGTGCTGTAGACGACCTTGTTCGCGCGCAGGGTGCCGAGGCTGCCGCCGGAGGAGTTGAGCAGGGTGAAGCTGCGGCTGGACGAGCGGTTGGTGATCACCTGACCGGGCGAGGGCATGCCGGTCTCCAGGCAGTGGCCGTTGGTGAGCACCAGCGCGGGGTCGGTGGCGGCCGAGCCGGGCAGCCGGACGACCGAGCCGGAACAGTTGCTGAGCGCCACGGTGCCGGCGAAGTCGACGGCGACGGCTGCGGCGCCCTTGGTGGCGGCCGCGGCGGGGGCGGCACCGGCCAGCGCGGTGGCGCCGCCGAGCAGCAGGGCCAGGGACGCGCCGATGAGCGGCTTCTTCATGGGAGGGCCTCTCGGAGTGGGGGTCCTCCAAACCTGGCGTGTTCATGACGTCCAGTCAATATGCTTGTATGAATTACCGGTTACAACAACTGCCCCCTCAGGAGCCTCCGGAGCCGGGCCCACACGGCATCCTGCTGCGATGAACGAGATCGAGGACGACCGGCCGCTGCCCGCCCGCGACGCCCCGCTCCGGGCGCTCTGGCACGGCGCCGTCGACGGCTGGGCCACCCCGGGCGCCCTGGAACGGCTGCCGGCGGCCCGCCGCCTGCTGGACGCCGGGGCCGACCGCGACGACCTGACGCTGCTCGCCCGGGCCGTCGCCTACGAGGCCGTCTTCACGACGCTGGAGGAACTCGACCGCGCGCCCCGCGGCGGGGCTGCACGAGGACCTGCTGACGGCCGATCCGAGCGGCCGCGACGGCCAGGGCCTCTGGCAGTAGCGACCTGCTGGCCGCCCCGGGGGCACAGGGAAGGCCGACCACGGACAGGGGCGCTGGGGGCACCTCCCGGCCGAAGGCTGGGGGTGGAACCGCGCAATGCGGACGTGGAGAACGCACCGATCGGGCACCCCGGAACCGCACGGCCTTCCGCGCCCCTGCGGGATCTCAGCCCCCGTCGAGCCAGTGGCGGCGGCCGGTGGTGATCAGCCGCAGCTGGGTGCGGGCGGTGCGGGCGATCCGCGCCTCCCCCGCCGGGCCGGCCTCCAGGAAGGCGGCGGCGGTCGCCACCATGTGCTCGACGTAGAGTTCGGCGAGCATCCGCACGTCCGCCCGGGACCAGCCCTCCGAGGCCGGCTGGGCGCCGAGACCGGCCGCCACCTCGTCGGCGAAGCGCTCGAACTCGGCGGCGATCGCCTCGCGGACGGCCCGCACCCCGCCGTGCCGCTCGCGCGCCAGGAAGCGGACGTGCGCCGGGTGCTCGCGCACATGGTCGGCGATCAACTCGACCGAGCGGTCGATGAGTTGGTCGGAGTCGCCGGACTCGGCCAGCACCCGGCGGATCATCCCGTGCAGACTGGCGAGCGACTCCTCGACCAGCACCACGGCGAGTTCGGACAGGTCGCGGAAGTGCCGGTAGAACCCGGCCGGCGAGAGCCCGGCCTCCCGGGTCACCTCGCGGACGCCGACGCCGCTGAGGTTCTGGTGCTCCAGCAGGCCGAGGGCGGCGTCGAGGAGGGCGCGGCGGCTCTGCTGCTTCTGGGCCTGGCGGACCCCGGGGGTGTGACTCACATCATTCAGTAAACAACCGTTTGCCGACTTTGGCGAGCCCCGAAGCGCGTACGATGGAGAAGTCGGCGAACAGTCGTACACCGAATCGGCCGCCGACCGGGGAGAGGACACCTGCCGTGAGCCTTCTGATCGTCATCGTCGCCATGGGCCTCCTCGCGGGGGCCGCGATCCACACCTCCATGCCGGTCTTCCTGGCCGCCTCCGCCGCGATCGCGCTCTGGCTGCTCGCCTTCGGCGCCCGCGAGCGGATCGCCCGCGCCCGGCACCGCTGACAACCCGGCACCCTTTCGACCTCCCACCGGAGTCCTGCCATGGAACAGCTCGCCACACCCCGCACCCGCACCGCCGCCGACGGCGACCAGATGGCCGTCGCCTCCTTCCTGCTGGCCCTGCCGGGGCTGCTGCTCTTCAACCTGGTGCTCGGCCCGGTCGCGATCGTGCTCGGCACGCTCGCCCTGGTCCGCGGCACCGGCCGGCGCGGCCGGGCCCTGCTCGGCATCGCGCTCGGCGTCGCCGACCTCGCCGTCCTGGCGGTGGCGACCCTGGCCGGGCACGGCACCGTCTGGCAGCTCGGCGCCTGACGCAACGGCGACGCGCCCGGTCCTGCCCCCTGCGGCAGGACCGGGCGCGTGCCCGTGGACGACCGGCCCGTCAGGAGGTCGGGGCCGTCCACTTCTGGTTGGCCGCTCCGGTGCAGGTCCAGATCTGGATCCGCGCACCGTTGGCCGAGCTGTTGTCCGTCACGTCCAGGCACTTGTTCGCCGCCGGATTGACGAGGTCGCGCGTGGACGGGTTGTACGCCCACTGCTGGGCGCCCGTCCCGTTGCAGTCGTACAGCTGGGTCTTGGCGCCGTCCGCGGTCGAACCGGAGGCCACGTCCAGGCACTTGCCGAGGGCGCGGACCGTCCCGTCGGTGCCGACCGTCCAGTTCTGGGCACCGGTGCCGTTGCAGTCGTAGAGCTGCACGGCGGTGCCGTTGGCGGAGTTGGCGCCCGCGACGTCCAGGCACTTGCCGCCCAGGCCGGTGATCCGGCCGGTCGCGCCGCCGCCCCCGCCCTGGGTGCCGGCCCAGGTGAAGGTGGCGGAGGTCTTCGCGGGCAGGCTGTAGCTGAAGTTCTGGCCGCCCCAGACCACCCGGACGGTCTGCGCGCTGCCGCTGTCGTTGTACGCGATGAGCGCCTTGGAGCCGTCCGGGTTCTGCCAGGCGACGTTCGGCACCGCGGAGTTGGCGGTGGAGGCGACCCGGTAGGCGCCCGGCTTCACGAACTTGGTGAGGTGGCCCATGGTGTAGTACTCGACCGTGTAGTCCACCTGGCCGCTGCGGGAGTCGCCGTTGTGCACCGTGACCAGGCCGGTACAGGTGCCGCAGCCGCCGTAGTGCGGGCCCATGTCCTGGTCGACGGCGAGGCTCCACTTGGTCACCGACCTACCCCAGTTGCGGGTGTAGTCGATGATGTTGCGCATGTCCTCCTGCTGCTGGTTGCCGATCCAGGTGCCGCCGGAGTGCTCGGTGTCGAAGGCGTCCACCGTCGGGTACTGGTTGTGCACGGTGGTCTGCGCCGAGACGTCGCCGCCGTAGCCGTGCCAGGCCATGCCGCCGAAGTTGGGGTGGGTGCGGATCGCCGCGTCGTCCATCACCGGCGCCGCGTAGCCGCTGTACTGGTCCCAGTTCCAGTCCAGGGCCAGGACCTTGGTCGGCAGGCCCGCACCGGCCAGCGCCGGCAGCAGGTTGGTCTTGGTGAAGTAGGCCAGGCCCGAGCCGTTCCAGCTCATCGACGGGTAGCCGGCGCAGCAGGTGGGCTCGTTCTGCACCGTCACGTAGTTCACCGGGGCGCCCTGCGCCTGGTACGCCTGCAGGTACTTCACGAAGTACTGGGCGTAGGCGCCGTAGTACTCGGCCTTCAGCCAGCCGCCGTTGAGGTTGCCGCTGTCCTTCATCCAGGCGGGCGCCGTCCACGGCGAGGCCATGGTGGTGAGGGCCGGGTTGAGCTGCTTGGCCTGCTTGGTGAGCGGCAGCACGTCGGCCAGGTCGTGGCCGATCGTGAAGCCGTTCAGCGCCGGGTCGACCGAGCCCGCGGGCTGGTCGTCGTAGGTGTAGCCGTAGCGGGCCAGGTCGGAGGAGCCCATCGGGTTGCGCAGGAACGACAGCCCGATGCCCTCGGTCGGCGAGAAGAGCTTGCGCATGGTGGCGTCGCGGGTGGCCGCGCTCAGGGCGCCGCTGCTGTTCATCAGCCAGGCGGCGGTGTCGGTGAACGAGGCGCCGCCGCCGGTGAACTGCTGGTAGCGGGTGGACTCGTCGACCGAGATCAGCTGACCTCCGCTGCCGGAGCCCGAGTTGAAGGTGAACGCCGCCTGCTGGGCGAGCCCGCGGGTGACGTGCCGGCCGCCGGCGTCGTCGGTGGTCGTGAGCCAGACGTTCACGGTTTCGCCTGCCGCGTGCGCGCCGGGAGCTCCGGCCAGCAGGCCGGTCGCGGCCAGGGCGCCGGAGAGCAGCGCGGCGGCCGTCCGGCGCGTGCGGGCGGCATGGTGGGGTGGGGGCCAGGCCATGATCGGATCCGCCTTCGGTGTGGGGGTGGGTGGGACGGATGGGCGATGTACGACTGCCGGCCGGCGGTCCAGATTCAACTCCTGATGACTCATCACCGTCAAGAAGCTGGTCTGAACCAAATTCCTGTCAACTCATGAACGCAGGAGAGCGATTGCCCGGTGATCATGTGCCACGAGTTGACGGAATGTCTGACAGGAAAGTTTCCAGTTGACTTGACGTGGCCATCGCCGGACTAGTTGACTCCAGCTCCCGTCGCCCCCACCGACCGGAGGACCCATGCACCGTCGCCACCGCCGCCGCCGGCCTCCCGCGACCGCCGCGCTGCTCGCGCTCGTCTGCGCGATACCCGTCGGCATCAGCGCGACCTCCCCCGCGCCGGCCGAGGCCGCGCCCACCGCGTTCGCCCACCCCGGCGTGCTGCTCTCCAAGTCCCAACTCGACTTCGTACGGGCCAAGGTGCAGGCCGGGGCACAGCCGTGGAAGAGCGCCTACGACCAGATGCACGCCAGCAAGTACGCCTCGCTGAGCCGGACCCCCAAGCCCCGCGCGGTGGTCGAGTGCGGCTCGTACTCCAATCCCGACTACGGCTGCACCGACGAGCGCGAGGACGCACTGGCCGCGTACACCCTCGCCCTGGAGTGGTCGATCACCCGGGACACCCGCTACGCCGCCAAGGCCGTCCAGATCATGGACGCCTGGTCCGGCACGGTCAAGGACCACACCAACAGCAACGCCCCGCTGCAGAGCGCCTGGTCGGCCTCCACCTGGCCGCGGGCCGCCGAGATCATCCGCTACACCTACGGCGGCTGGCCTGCCGACAAGGTCGACCGCTTCGGCGCGATGCTGCGCAACGTCTACCTGCCGAAGGTGGTCAACGGCTCACGCTCCAACGGCAACTGGGAGCTGAGCATGACGGAGGCCACCATCGGCATCGCCGTCTTCCTCAACGACCGCACGGTGTACGACAAGGCGGTCGCGACCTTCCGCAACCGGGTGCCCGCCTACATCTACCTCGCCTCCGACGGCGCCCTGCCGAAGACGGTGCCCGGCAGCGGCCTCGACACCCGGGACGAGATCGTGAAGTACTGGCAGGGCCAGTCCACCTTCGTCGACGGCCTCACCCAGGAGACCTGCCGCGACCTCACCCACACCGGCTACGGCCTGTCCGCGATCGCCCACGTCGCCGAGACCAGCCGCATCCAGGGCCAGGACCTCTACCCGGAGGTCGCCGACCGGCTGCGGCACGCCCTCGGCTTCCAGTCCAAGTACGAACTGGGCACCGCCGTCCCGTCCTGGCTCTGCGGCGGCAGCCTCTCCCAGCACATGGGCCCGGTCACCGAGGTCGGCTTCAACGCCCTGCACAACCGCCTGAGCTACGGCATGGACAACACCCAGAAGCTCACCGAGCAGCGCCGGCCCGCCGGCACGGACAACCTGTTCACCGCCTGGGAGACCCTCACCCACGCGAACAACCCGTCCTGAGGCCAACCCGTCCTGAGGCGCGCCCGGAACGAAGCCGCCCTCACCCCCGGCCGGCCGGACCGGCGTCCCGCAGCCGCCGGACGGACTCGGGGGTGAGGTACCGGCCGAGGACGTCGAGGGCGGCGAGCACCTCGGCCAGTGCGGCGGGGTCGTCGGTGCCGAGCGCGGCGGCGACGGCCGGGTCGACGGGTGCGGCGGCGGCCAGGGCCGAACGCTCGGAGACCTCGGCGGCCTTGCGGACGAGGGAGCGGCGCCGGTCGGCCGGGTCGGCCTCCGTGACGACCGACCCGGCCTCGCGGAGCCGGGCGACGCAGCCGGAGACCTGGCTCTGCGGCAGACCGGTACGGGCGGCGATCTCCCCGACGGCGCTGCCCGGGTGTTCGACGATGTCGCCGAGGACGACCAGCACGGCACGGGTGCCGGTGGACTGCGGGCCGATCCCCGCGGTCGGGATGGCCTGCTCGCCGATCTTCATCAGGGTGCGGCCGAGGGTGACGAGTTCCAGTCCGTTCACCGCCCCAGACTACATCCAGGCAGATGCATCGCAGATATATACATCTCTCTTGATGCATCTCTTCTGATGCTTTACGGTGACAGCCATGACCACCACCTCCCTGCTCCCCGTCCCCGGCGCCCTCCTCCACCACCAGGTCCGCGGCAACGGCCCGCTGCTCCTCGTCGCCCAGAGCGGCGAGGGGGACGCCGACCGCAGCCGCGACCTGGTCGACCGGCTCGTCGACGACTTCACCGTCGTCACCTACGACCGCCGCGGCCTCTCCCGCAGCACACCCGACGACCCGTCACGCCCCGTACCGATGGCCACCCACGCCGACGACGCCCACCGCCTGCTGACCGCACTGACCGACCGGCCCGCCCTGATGCTGGGCTGCAGCTTCGGCGCCGCGATCGGGCTCCACCTGGCCGCGCGCCACCCCGGGGCGCTGCACACGCTGATCGCCCACGAGCCCGCCGTCCCCGAACTGCTGCCCGCCGCGGAACGCGCCGCCACCGAAAGCGAGTTGCGCGCCGTCACCCGCACCTACCGGGACGAGGGCTGGCTCGCGGCCGTCCGCCGGGTCACCGCCGTCCTCGGCATCGACCCGCACCACCAGGACACCGAACCGGACGTCACCGCCGAACCGATCACCGAGGCCCGCGCGGCGAACTTCGCCGGCTTCCTCACCCGCGACATCGACACCATCCTCGCCGGCGGCCTCGCCCCCGCCGACCTCGACGCCCTGCGCGACGGCCCGACCCGGATCGTCCCGGCCGTCGGACGCACCACCCCGCACCAGGTCTTCGACCGCCGCTGCGCCGCCCTCCTCGCCGACCACCTGGGCACCACCCCGGCCGAATTCCCCGGCGGCCACAACGGCAACCTCACCCACCCCCGCGCCTTCGCCACCCGACTGACCTCGCTGCTCGGGTGACCACTTCAGGAACGCGCGGGCCCCCCGAACCGACCGTCCGAGCGCCTCTGAAGGCAGCTCCCGGCCCCCGCCCACGGCAGGACCGCCCGGGCGATCGGATCGCCCGGGCGGTCCCGGAGGGTGATGCGGGTGGATCGGGGGGTCCGGCCGGGTCAGACGGCGAGGGGGCGGACGGCGGTCGGGGCGTGGCCGGGCTCGGTGGCGAGTTCCTCGAACTCGACCACGCTGGCGATGTCGGTTCCGCTCATCGCGATGTTGGTGACCCGCTCCAGGATCGCCTCGACGACGACCGGGACGCGGAACTCGGCGGCGAGCTTCTTCGCCTCCTCGAAGGCGGGCAGCAGCTGGTCCGGCTCGGTGACCCGGATCGCCTTGCAGCCGAGGCCCTCGGCGACCTTGACGTGGTCGACGCCGTAGACGCCCAGCTCCGGGGAGTTGAGGTTCTCGAACTCCAGCTTGACCTGGAAGTCGATGTCGAAGTTCCGCTGCGCCTGGCGGATCAGGCCCAGGTACGAATTGTTCACCAGGACGTGGACGTAGGGGATCCGGTGCTGGGCGCCGACCGCCAGCTCCTCGATCATGAACTGGAAGTCGTAGTCGCCGGAGAGCGCGACGACGGGGGTCTCCGGGTCGGCGGTGGCGACGCCCAGCGCGGCCGGGATCGTCCAGCCGAGCGGACCGGCCTGGCCGCAGTTGATCCAGTGCCGCGGCTTGTAGACGTGCAGCATCTGCGCGCCGGCGATCTGCGAGAGGCCGATGGTGGTGACGTACCGGGTCTCCGGGCCGAAGGCGCGGTTCATCTCCTCGTAGACGCGCTGCGGCTTGAGCGGCACGTCGTCGAAGTGGGTGCGGCGCAGCAGGGTCGCCTTGCGCTCCTGCGCGGAGGCGGCCCAGGCGCTGCGGTCCTTGAGGGTGCCGTCGGCGCTGCGCTCCTTGGCGACCTCGACGAAGAGCTCCAGGGCGGCGCGGGCGTCGGAGGCGATGCCGTAGTCGGGGGCGAAGATCCGGCCGATCTGGGTGGGCTCGACGTCGACGTGCACGAAGGTGCGGCCCTTGGTGTAGACGTCGAGGTTGCCGGTGTGGCGGTTGGCCCAGCGGTTGCCGATGCCGAGGACGAAGTCGGACTCCAGGAAGGTCGCGTTGCCGTAGCGGTGCGAGGTCTGCAGGCCGACCATGCCGGCGTTCAGCGCGTGGTCGTCCGGGAGGGTGCCCCAGCCCATCAGGGTCGGAACCACCGGGACGCCGGTGAGTTCGGCGAACTCGACGAGCAGGTCGGAGGCGTCGGCGTTGATGATGCCGCCGCCGGCGACGATCAGCGGCCGCTCGGAGGCCTGCAGCAGGTCGATCGCCTTCTCGATCTGGGCCCGGGTGGCGGTGGGCTTGTAGACCGGCAGCGGCTGGTAGGTCTCCGGGTCGAACTCGATCTCGGTCATCTGGACGTCGATCGGCAGGTCGATGAGGACGGGGCCGGGGCGGCCGGAGCGCATCAGGTGGAAGGCCTGCTGGAAGACGCCGGGGACCTGCGCGGCCTCCAGGACGGTGGTGGCCGCCTTGGTGACCGGGCGGGCGATCGAGGCGATGTCGACGGCCTGGAAGTCCTCCTTGTGGATCCGGGCGACCGGCGCCTGCCCGGTGATGCACAGGATCGGGATCGAGTCGGCGATGGCGGAGTACAGGCCGGTGATCATGTCGGTGCCGGCCGGCCCGGAGGTGCCGATGCAGACGCCGATGTTGCCGGGGTTGGCACGGGTGTAGCCCTCGGCCATGTGGGACGCGCCCTCGACGTGGCGGGCCAGTGTGTGGTGGACGTCGCCGGCGGCCTTGAGGGCGGCGTAGAAGGGGTTGATCGCCGCGCCGGGCACGCCGAACGCATTGGTCACGCCCTCGCGCTTGAGGATCTCAACTGCCGCGCGGGCGGCTGTCATTCGAGGCATCGGCTTCTCCTGCCCGGCGGAAGTTCCGCGATGTGAAATACTGATTCTGGACTGCGGAATCAAAGTAAGCCGAGGCCGCGGGGAGCGTCAAGGTAGGTTTCAACAGATCGTTGAAGACTTCGGCGGGGGTGGCCCGGCGGGCACCACAATGGGGAGGGAGAGGGGGCGAGCCGCATGCCGTACATCGCCGTCAGTGCGCTCAGCCACGAGGGCCTGGTCCGCGACCACAACGAGGACAGCCTGGCCGTCGGACCGTGGACGCTCTGCGCCACCGTCACCGAGAGCCCGCAGACCCTGCTCTTCCCGCTCGGCGGCACGCCCGTCGTGGTGGCGGTCGCGGACGGACTCGGCGGCCACCCGGCCGGCGAGGTCGCCTCCTCGCTCACCGCCCGCCGGCTCGCCGCGTCCGGCACCGCCCTGCGCTCCGAGGACGACGTCCGCCGCGAACTCCGCTCCTGCAACAGCACCCTGTACGAGGCCGCGGAGGCCGACCCGGACCTCACCGGCATGGGCACCACCGTCGCCGGCCTGGTGCTGAGCGCCGAGCACGTCCTGGTGTTCAACATCGGCGACAGCCAGGTCTTCGAGATCGCCGGGACGGCCGCCGCCCCCGAACTGCGGCTGCTCAGCACCGACGACAGCCCGCCGCCCCCGCCCGGCCGGCGCACCACCAACATCGTCACCAGCACCCTGGGCGGCACCGTCGTCCGCCGCGAGGTCGAGCCGCACCTGCGCCGGCTGCCCGCCGCGGCCGGCGCCCGCTACCTGGTGTGCAGCGACGGCCTGACCGACCCGGTGCCGCCGGAGGAGCTGGCCGCCGTCCTCGCCGGCGAGGACGACCAGCGGGCCGCCTTCGAGCTCTGGCGGGCCGCGATCGAGGCGGGCGGACCGGACAACATCACCCTGGCGCTGGTGCGGATCGAGGAGTGAGCCGACGGCCGCCGCCGATCGGGTGAGCCATCGGGCTCCCGATGGCTCCCATCGGTCCGGCTATTGGCCCGACCGAGGGTCGGCGGCCTAGCGTCGGGGGAGAGCCCACCGAAGGAGTGACCGCCGACATGGCGAAGATCCTGTTTGTGATGACCGGCGCCGACCACTGGACCCTGGCCGACGGCAGCAAGCACCCCACCGGCTACTGGGCGGAGGAGTTCCTCACCCCGTACCGCGCCTTCACCGCCGCCGGGCACGAGGTCGTGGTGGCCACGCCGGGCGGCGTGCGGCCGACCGCGGACGCCGGCAGCCTGTCCGCCGGCGCCCGGGGGGGGGGGGGGGGGGCCGCCGGGGGGGGGGGGGGGGG